>JAIVGV010000310.1 GCA_020201365.1 Acidobacteriota bacterium | reverse complement strand
CGTCCGCGCTCGAGCTGGCGTTCGAGCGGCTCGCGCACCCAGTGTTTGATCGCGCCGCGCTTGGGGTCGCGGTTCTCCCAGTCGGCGCGCCAGATGGCGAGAGTGGCGCGCGCGCCGCCCTCGGCGAGGAAGAGCGCGGCTTCGGCGGCGGAGTTTCCGCCGCCGACGACGAGCGCGTCCTTGCGCACGAAAGGGTAGGGCTCGACGAAGCGGTGGCGGACCTTCGGCAGCTCCTCGCCCGGCACGTTCAGACGCCGCGGTCGCGCCATCGCGCCGAAGGCGACGAGCACGCGCGCCGCCTCGTACACGGCGCGCGAGGTTGTGACGGTGAAGCCGTCCGCGTCGGCGCGCTCGATTGAGAGCACAGCCTCCTCGGTGTTGACGCGTAAGTTCCGTTCGAGCGCGAAGCGGACGTAATGGTTGAGGAGTTCTTCGCGGGTGGGCTTCTCGCGGCAGGGCTTGAGCGTGCCCTCGCGCATCTCCAGCTCGTTCGTGGTGGAGAAGACCGTGAGACCGACCGGGTAATGATAGATCGTGTCGGCGATGAGCCCCTTTTCGACGACGAGGTAGTCGAGCCCTTCGCGCGCGGCGCAGTCCGCCGCAGAGAGCCCGGCGGGTCCCGCGCCGACGATGAGCAGGTCAAGTCGTCTTCTTCCGTCTTGTTCCGGCATCGCGTGTGTTCGGGAAATATCCTCGCACGCGACGCGCGGCGCTGGCAACCGCCGCCGCCGCCCCGCGCCTCACGCGGCGCGACGCCGACGCGAGCCGCGTGAGGCGCGACTCCCGGCACGACTAAGCGGGCGGCGACTCGCCCTCCGGCGGGGCGAGCGCGTCCAACTCGGCGAGCACCTCGCCCATCCACTTGAAGTCTTCCTTCCTCTCTTCGGGCGGCGAGTCGAGCCGCGCGCGCAGGTAGTCGCAGGCGCTTCGGACGAACTCGGCGCGGGCGCGCTCGTCGGGCTCGTTGCCCTGCGCGTCGGCGACGCGCCGCGGCTGACATCCGTCGTCGTCTTCGTCGGGCGCGCCCCTGCGCCTCTCGTCCAGCGCCTCGCAGATCTGCTCCATGGCGTAGTAGCCGAGCATGCGGTGGCTCTCGAACTGCGGCTCGTCGAAGAACTGATCCGCGGTCGTCTCGTGCGGGAAGTCCGGGAACGACTCCTTGTAGTTGACGACGTCGGTCGGCTCGTCGCCGTAGACGGCGGGCTTGACGTAGATCAGTATCCCGTCCCTCGCCCGCTCCGTCTTGCCGCTCGTGCGGATCTGATCCACGTCGCCGTAGCGGATCCTGCCGACCGCCCAGTAGCTGCTGCGCTCGCCCTTCTTCTTCGAGCGCTTGCGGCGGATCGGCATGTCGAGGAACTCGATGGAGACGCCCATGTCTATGCGAATCTTGCGCACCGCGTTGGCGAGATCGCCGAACTCGTAGTCGGGGTCGGCGGCGCCGTCGGCGACGACGACGAGGTGGCAGCGGCGCAGTACCATCTCGTAGAGCGCGAGGTTCTCGAAGTGACCGCCGTCCGTGAGATAGACGTAAGACGACTTGTCGTCTGTCAGCCCGAACGCCTCCGCGACGACGGGCTGGATCGAGTAGAGCGGCGCGGGCAGGCGGTAGATGCGGTCGCCGTCGGCGCGCGCGCCCGACCCCTGCCCCGGCAGGCGCATGTAGGTCTTGCTCCCGGCGGGACCGGGGTTGCCGAGCCACCAGCCGAGGCGGACGTTGAAGAGCGTCATCACGAGCGAGAGCACGGGCGAGGTGGTGTAGTAGCCCATGTTCGACGAGGCGGCGGCGCCGGAGACGGCCGCCGCCGTGCCGAGCGAGATGCCGTCGTCGCCGCCGTAGTCTTTCGAGCGGCGGTAGCCGACGCGCGAGCTGCCCGAGTGGAGCGGCGAGACGGTGAACGACTCCGCCTTGCGCTGCTGCCACGCGAGGTTGTCGCCGCCGACGAGGTTGAGCGAGGTGTTGACGACGTGGAAGAGGCGCTGCGGCGGGTAGCTGCTCTTTAAGACGTAGCGCGAGAGAGCCCCGTCGAACGCCGTGCGGTTGCGGTGGATGCGCGCGACTTCGTCCCCGTCGGCGGGGGGCGGCGCGAACCGCGGCGGCGAGCCCGGGCAAGGGGCGAGGGCGGCGCACAAGTCAGCCTCTTCGAGGAGGCGGTTCAGGTCGTTGATCAGATCGACCTTGAGGCGCTGATCGGGCGGCGCGGTGCCGCTGTACTCGCTCAGCAGATCGCGCGTCGCGTCGGTGAGCATGTCGTAGATGATCTTCTCCGGCGGGTCGGGCGGGCCGGCGGGCGGCTGCGCGCCGGCGCCCCTCTGCTTCTTCAGCTCGCGCGCGAAGTCGCGGATGTCCTTGAAGTCAGCCTCGCGCAGCAGCGCCGGGCGCAGCTCGTGCATGTGGATGTTGTCCGCCGGATCGAAGCCCGTGAACGGATTGGGTCGCCGCCTGCGCTCGCCGCGCGACGCGCCGAGGAAGGTGCGGATCAGGCGGTTGCGGTAGCCCGCGTGCAGCGAGAAGAGGTTCAGGTTGACGACGCGCGAGAGCAGGAAGCCCGCGACGAGGAGCGCGGCGACGGCGGCGAAGGCGAACCACAGCGGCGTCTCGTGGACGATCCGCATGTGGAGCACCTCGGCGGAGGCTGCGGCGTGGAAGCGGTCGAACGTGGCGTCGCACGCGCGCAGGGCGAACGCCGACGGCGGGTGAGCCCCGCCCCTGAGTGAGGGGCAGAGCCCCGACAGCTTCTTGACGATCCAGCTCGTCAGGAGCGAGAGCGCGGCGACGACGACGGCGAGGAACAGCGCGGCGAGCAGGGGCAGGAGGCTGCCGCCGAGCGACGCGAGCGTGCTCTTCTCCTCGCGCGCGCCGCGCGCGTTGGTCTTCGAGCTGCGACCGACGAGCGCGGCGACGAGTCCCGCCGCGCCGCCGACCGACGCGAGCAGCTTCGGCGCGGCGATGAGCGCGAGCGGTCCGAAGATGACGAGCGAGCTGAACGCGCCCCACGCGAGCGCGCAGATCAGCGCCCACGCGCCGAAGCGCGCCCACCACTCGCGATCCTCGTCGTGGAACTCTTTGGTCATCTCGCTCGTGAACGCGGCGAACGCCGTCACGCCGAGCAGGAAGACGACGAGGAAGAGCGGCACGGCGAAGCAGACGTAGAGTTCCGCCGCCCACTTCACGTCAACGTCGGTGAGCGCGTTCGGCGGCGGTACGACTTTCTCCGCGCCGACCCAGAGCAGGAATCCGCCGACGATCCCGGCGACGACGAGCAGCACGAGCTCGAACGGCTTGAACTGCCGCAGGACGACCGTCGCGCCGAGCCACGCCAGCGCCGTGGCGACGATCCCGAAGAGGACGAACGCCAGCCACTCCTTCTCGTGCGGCGTCCACGCGAGGTAGGTGGTGAGCAGGACGCCGCCGGCGAGGAAGAAGGTCAGGCACCACTTGAGGAAGCCGCGCTGCGACGCGCGCTCGCCGAGCCAGCGCCAGCGCGACTTCAAGTCTTCGAGGCGACCCGGTCGGTTGAGCCTGATGTAGAGGATGACCCAGGAGATCGCGAGCAGCCCGCAGATCAGGAAGAGGTGGCGGTAGCTCCACTCGATCTGCTGCGGCATCCACGCGCCCGCCGAGAGCCTGGTGGGCTGCGGCTCCCAGCCGAAGAGGCGGATCGCGCCGGGGCGCGAGCGGACGAACGCGACGCAGAGGCGCGGCACGTAGAGCAGCGCGAAGACGAAGGGGGCGAAGACGAGCCAGTTGATGAGCAGGTTGCGGACGTAGATGCCGATGAACGTCCAGGAGTCGGCGCTCAAGAGCCCCGTCTGCGGCGTGAGGAAGTTGCTGTACTGCCGCAGGAACTGTATCTCCTGCGTGTCGGGATCGAGCTTCTGCAGCGGATCGAGGTTGACGAGATCGCGCGTCACGCCGCCCAAGCCCTCGCGGTGGCGGTGAATCCAAGCCGTCAGCCAGCCGCCCATGTAGCCGCCGCCCGAGACGGTCGAGAGGTAGTCGAACTCCTTGAGCAGGTTGCGCCGCGCGAGCCCCTGCATGAGTCCGAGCGCGAAGCTGCCGCTGCGTATGCCGCCGCCCGACAGGCACAGCGCCGCCTGCCTGTGCGGGCGGCGCTCGCCCGCGCGCCGGCGCCCGCGGTGCAGCCGCTGGTACATCGCCGCCAGCCGCACGTCCGCGACGCGGCGCACCGAGGCGTAAAAAACCTCTTCGAGCAGCAGGCGGTTGAACTGCACGAGCTCCGCGTCGCCGACCTCGTCCGCGTCGTACTGCTCGACGAGCTTCTGCGTGGTCGCGCCGTGCGTGACGTACTTGAACGCGTCCGCGTCGTAGAACTTGATCCGCAGCAGCGCGTTCAGGACGGCGCGACACGCCCCCTCGTTCTCGTCCGTCGCCTCCGGCGGACTCTGCGGCGCGGCGCCCGACCCGACCGCCCCCAGCTTCGAGACGACCTCCGCGAAGGAGACGCGCTCCCGCGCCGCGCCGGGCTTCTCCGGCGGGCCCGGCGCGGCGCGCAGTCGGTTCGACAGCGCGCCGAGCAGGTGCTGCGAGAGCGCGTCGTCGGCGTCGCTCAGGCGCTTGTAGAGCCGCTCCGGGTCTTTGACGTGCCCGCGGTGGAACCCGAAGTCGGGCGGGGCTTCGACGATCTCGCCCTGCAGGCAGATCTCCTCCGCCGGCCCCGGCTCGAGGCGTTCGTTGTACAGGCTCCGGTACTCCTCTTCGAGCACTTCGTAGAGGTGCAGCGGCAGGTCGAGAGAGTTCGGCATGGCTGGTCAGGGGCGAAGGCGAAAATTTGGCGGGGCTGGCAGTAAGGGGTTGCCGCCCCGCCCTCATTTAAAGTGGGACGCGCAGCCGGCGTTCACTCTTTGATCTTCTTCAAGGCGAAGAGCTTGTCAACGTCGAAGGTGAAGCCGAAGTTGGCGCGCACGTGATCCTCTTTGATCAGCTCCGAGGCGTTCGCGTAGGTGACGGAGAACGGGATGGACGCGCCCATCAGCAACGGGATTTCGAGTTTGAACTGCGCGACCGCGATGTCAGCCTTGCGATCGGGCATGCGCCTATTCTCCGGCATCCGCTCGTAGCGCCCGGTGAACGAGTAGGTGATCTTGCTCAGATCGAACTCGCTCGTGACGAAGGGGCTGCGACCCTTGGTGTTACCCTCGAAGGAGAGCGCGAAGGCGTAGTCGCGCACGCGCTGCTGGCCAAGGGCGCGGTCGGGTCGGTTGTAGAACGAGACGCCCGCGTTGAAGTTCAGCTTGAGCGGGCTCATGGCTTTGCGCTCGTGCAGGAACTTCAATTCGGAATAGTCGGAGCCGGCGGCGGTGCGGTGGTTCGTGTAGGCGAAGGTCGTCAGCGGCTTCTTGTCGAGCGTGTCCATGTAGTCCGACAGGTCTTTGCGCGCCTGCTCCAAGTCGGCGTGGGCGGCGAAGAGCGCCGGGACGAAGTCCGTGTTGATCCTCGTCACGGTCGCTTGGCTGACGGCGACGGTCGCGCCGCCCTGGCGCGGCTTGACCTGATTGTAAACGAGGTTCTCCAAGCCGCACATGATCGCGTTCTTCACGTCCGCCTCGCTCGCCGAGGAGACGATCGACCTGAGGTCTGTGTCGAGCTGCGTCTCGACCCGGTCGCCCAGCGCGCGCAGACTGGGATCGGCGTCAATGAACCTCTCGGCGCCGGTGACGACGACGAGACGCCGCTGTATTTTGCTGCGGATGTTGGTCTCCCAATACTTTCTGAAATCCTCGCCCCGGGTGCTGCGGTCGCCGTTCAGGCGCAGCCGCACCGACCACTCGTTGAGCTGCTGCCGGCGCGCGCTCGCCAGCGCCGAGTCCTGATTCTCGACGTTGAAGTTGGCGGAGACGCCGACGTGGTTAAAGAACTTGTACCTCTCGTAATTCTCCGCCGAGTCGCCTTCGGAGGCGGCGAGCAGCGCGTAGGGCGACGTGCTCAGCGTCAGGCTCGTGCCGTTGACCGCTTGCTGGATCGCGCCGTGCTCGACCGCCCACGAGAGCAGTTCCGCGAAGCCGGGCTTTTCAGCCGCGCTCGTCGTGCCGTTGGAGCTGGCGGACGCCCCTGTCTGCTTGTCTGTGCGCGCCGTCTCGCCCATGTAACGGTACGCTTTCAGGTTCCGTATGTTGACTTCTTCGGTCGAGATGGCGTCGGCGACCGTGTAGAAGAAGATGTCGGGGTAAAGCGCCGAGAGCGGACTTATGTTCCGCTTCTGGACAACGTCGTGCGCGACCTTCTCGACGTTGGAGACGATCACGTCTGGCGCGCCCGCGTAGCAGGGAGATAGTGCCGTCGCGACCGCCGCCGCCGGGGGCGCTCCGGCGCTCGATTCGGAGCCGCGTGCGGGCGAGGCGACGACAGCCAAAGTTTCGGGGCGGGGAGTATCGGCGGAGTTGACCGGCACGATCTCCGCCCCCCGCGGAACCTGCGCTGCCGCGGCCGCCGTGGCGCTCGGTGCGCCGCCGCCGTACTGCAGCGTCAGTTGCTCGGCGGCGCGTAGGTCGCCCTCCATCCCCCCGAGCGAGTCTTCGATCACCTGAAGATCTTTCGGTGTGAGCGCTGAGCCGACCGCCGCCCGATACTTGCGCAGGGCAGCGATCCGCTGCCGCAGCAGCGAGCGCAGACTGTCGAGCCGGTCGGCGAGGAAATCCCGGTTCAGTTTCTTAACTTCCGGCGGCGTCTCGGCATCCTGCTCGACCGCGACCAGCTTCGCGACCTGCTCCTTGAGTTGGCTCAGCGGGACGACGCCCTCCTGTTGCGCCGCGCAGGGCACCCGCGCGAGCAGGGCGAGAGCGACCGTCAGGCTAAAGGCTCGCGTTAGTCTTTTCATGTCCGCCTCCCTGTTTCCTCAATGTGCTGCGGTCAGCCGCGACCCAAGCTACTTGACGACCCTGAAACGAATGGTCGGGTCGTGGATGCTGTCGTCTTTGGCGATGGCGAAGGAGAACTGCCCGCTCGGCGCGTCCCCGATCTTGCCCTCGACCGTCACGTCCACCTCCGCGTCATCGTCGTCGCCGACGAAGTCGCACTCGACTTTAAAGAAGTGCGTCTGACCTTTCGGCACCGTGGCTGTGAAGTTATAGGTCGGCTGCGGGTCGGGGGGATCGGGGTTAATGGCTTCGCCGTCGAGCGCCGCTGTGATGGCTTCGGGCGGCAGACCGAACGGATCGAAGGTCAGCGTGATCTCTTCTCCGCTAGCCACCTCGTATCTGAAGTCGTCAATCTGATTCATAGTTCCACCTCGTTATCTTCGGCGGGAAGCTGAGATCGGCGGGCGAGAGTTGGTTCGGTGCGAGACGGGGCGAAAACTTTCGCACGCGCCCCCGCGGGATCGAACAAAGATGCGGCTCTAGTGGGCGTCCTGTGGTTGATGCGCCGCAGGAGTTAAACGGAAGTCGTGTGACGACGTGAGGCTGGCGAGAAAACCGATCGCCAGCAAGATGGTTTCGTTCAGAGCGCCGACACGATAGACCCGAAAATTATGAATGTCAATAGTTTTCCCGCACTGCAGATTTATGTGCAGCCCGCCCAGCCGCTGCCGCTCACGCCCGCCTGCGACCTGCACAGTCCGGTGCGCGTTGCGTGCTTTTTCCGTCGGTCGTTATAATGCGCTGTCTTGAAGCGACAAGAAGAAATTGACGGAGGCGGACGAGTCGGCGACGGCGCCGCGGCGCGCGCGCCCGACTTGCGCGGCGTGCTGCTGCCTTTCCCGACGCCGTTCGACGCGCGCGGCGAACTCGACGCGGACGCCCTGCGCGCCAACGTCGCGCGCTGGAGCGCGACGGGCGTGGCGGGCTACGTCGCGCTCGGCTCGACGGGCGAGCGCGTGCACCTCGACGACGCCGAGAGCCTCCGCGTGATCGAGACGGCGCGCGAAGCCGTCCCGGAAGATTCGATCTTCATCGCCGGCGTCGGTCAGCACTCGACGCGGGCGACGATCAGGGAGGCGCGGCGCGCGGCTGAGGCGGGCGCTGACGCGCTGCTCGTCATCACGCCCCACTTCTACCGCGGCGCGATGACGCAAGGCGCGCTCGCCGAGCACTACGAGCGCGTCGCTGACGAGTCGCCCGCGCCCCTCGTCATCTACAGCATCCCGCAGAACACCGGCGTGACGCTCGCGCCCGAGACGGTCGGGCGGCTGTCGCGCCACGGGAACATCGTCGGGCTCAAAGAGAGTTCGGGCGACGTGGTCGCGTTCGTCGAGATGCTGCGCGTTGTTGATGACAACTTCGCGATGCTGACGGGGCACGGCTCCGCTTTCCACGCCGCGTTGTCTTCGGGCGCGCGAGGGGCGATACTCGCCGTCGCCTGCTGCGTGCCGCGCTTCTGCGTCAAACTCTTCCGCGCCGTCGAAGCCGGAGATCAAGAGGTAGCCCGCGCGATGCAGCGCAGACTGATCCCGCTCGCGCGCGCCGTCACGACGCGCTTCGGCGTCGGCGGACTCAAAGTCGCGCTCGCCGCCGCGGGCTACCGCGGCGGCGCCGCGCGCGCGCCGCTCTCGATGCCGAACGCGGACGCGCGCCGCGAGATCGAGCGACTCGTCGCAGAGTTCGCCGACGAAGAAGGTCTGGCGAGTGCGGACGAGGCGGCGGGCGTCGCGTGAGCGAGGGGGAGAAGGGGTCGCGCTTGAGCGTGCAACAAAGTCGCGCGCGGGAGCGTAAGACTCGCACCGGGGCAGGGAAGGAGCGGCGAGCTTGAGCACAACCGAAGCAGCCTGTTACAGCACGCCGCAGGAGGCGGGCTTGCGCGTCGAGTCGCTCCCGTTCGAGCGCGTCCCGCACCAGTCGCGCCTCTTCCTCGACTACCTGCGCGACGCGACCGCGCTCCGCAACTTCTACCCCTCAGCCGTCCGCTTCCACCACGACCTCGTCGCGCGCGCGCCGGAAGTCCTCGCCGCGCACCAGACCGACCGCGACGCGCTCTGCGACGCGCTCGAAGCGTCGAACCGTGATTGGGGCGCTGGCGAGGAGACGCTCGCCAACGTCGCGCGCCTGCGATCAGAATCGTGCGTCGCCGTCGTTTCGGGGCAGCAGGTCGGGCTCTTCACGGGACCGCTCTACACGATCTACAAGGCGCTCTCGGCGGTGAAGCTCGCCGGTTGCCTGTCGCAGCGCGGCACCGAAGCCGTGCCCGTCTTCTGGATGGCGACCGAGGATCACGACTGGGAGGAGGTGCGCGCGGCAGAGTTCACAGCCTGCGACGGTCGCCTCGCCACGACCGCCGCCGCCGACTCGATGCACGAAGAGGGCGCGCCCGTCGGCGCGGTCACGTTGGACGACTCGATCAGCGAGACGATCAGGCGACTGCTCGACGTGCTCCCGACGACGGAGTTCTCCGACGATCTCGAACGGCTCGTGCGCGCGGCTTACGCGCCCGGTCGCACCTTCGGCGAGGCGTTCGCGCGCCTCCTGACCGCGCTCGCCAAGACTCACGGTCTCGTCCTTCTCGATCCGCTCGACGTTCGTCTTAAAAAACTCGCCGCGCCGCTCTACGCCGAAGCCGCGCGCCGCGCAGCCGACATCGCCTCGGCGGTCGAAGCGCGCAGCCGCGAACTCGTCGCCGCCGGATACCACGCGCAGGTTCACGCATCAGCCGATGCCTTCCCGCTCTTCATTCACGACGAGGCGGGGCGTCGCGTCGCACTCGCGCGCGACGCCGACGGTCGCTACCGCGCGAAGTCTGCGCGCGAAGGCGACGCTTACACGGCGGACGAGTTGGCTGACATGGCGCTCGCCGAGCCGGGTCGCTTCAGCCCGAACGTCACGCTGCGCGCCGTCGTGCAGGATTACCTTTTGCCGACGATCGCCTACTACGGCGGCGCGGCGGAGATCGCCTACTTCGCGCAGACGGCGGAAGTCTATCGCGTGCTCGCGCGCCCCGCGACGCCGATCCTGCACCGCGCGAGCCTCACCGTCGTCGAGCGCCGGACGGGTCGCGCGCTGGAGCGCTACGATCTCCGTCTCGCGGACTTCTTCGACGGTCTCGACGCCGTCAGCGCGCGCGTCGTCGAGCGCCACCTCGGCGCGACGCAGGCGCGCGCCTTCGACCGCGCCGAAGGGCAGATCAACGGCGCGCTCTCAGAACTCGGCGACACCCTGCGCGCCTTCGACCCCACGCTCGCCGACGCGCTCGCGCACGGCTCCGAGAAGATCGCGCACCAGCTCACGGGCTTGCGCTCCCGCTTCCACCGCGCGCAGATGGCTCGCGACCGCGCCGCGCACCGACAGTTGGAGCGCGCCGCCGCGCTCCTCTACCCGGAGAAGGCGCTGCAGGAGCGCCACCTCAACATCACGTCGCTGCTCGCGCGTCACGGTCTCTACTGCCTCGACTGGATTTTCAGCGCGATTGACATCGGCTCGGTCGAGCACCAGATTGTTTACCTGTGAGTGGGCAGTGAGACGTAAGCTGCAAGCGGTTAAGCCCGACCGCGCTTATTGCTTGCTGCTCGCCGCTCGCCGCTCGCCGCTCACTGCTTACTGCTCATGTCCAAAATCCGCGTCCTCTCGGATCACCTAGCCAACCAGATCGCCGCGGGCGAGGTCGTCGAGCGACCGGCGTCGGTGGCGAAGGAGCTGGTCGAGAACTCGATTGACGCGGGCGCGCGCGAGATCGTGTTGGACGTGGAGGCGGGCGGGCGCAGGCTCTTGCGGGTCGCCGACGACGGCTGCGGGATGGGGCGCGACGACGCCGTGCTCGCCTTCGAGCGGCACGCGACTTCCAAGATCGCCACGTCGGACGATCTCGCGGCGATCCGCACGCTCGGCTTTCGCGGCGAGGCGCTGGCGTCCATCGCGTCGGTCGCGCGCGTCGAGCTGACGACTTTCACGGAGGGCGAAGAGGCTGCGACGTGCGTGAAGATCGAGGGCGGGCGGATGCGCGACGTGCAGGCGTGCGCGCGCCC
>JAIVGV010000309.1 GCA_020201365.1 Acidobacteriota bacterium | reverse complement strand
GAACTTCGTCGTCGGGCAGATGCGCGACGCCTACCCGGAACTCGAAGAGCACCGCTCGTTCATCGAGCGCATCGTCAAACTCGAAGAGACTCGCTTCGCCTCGACCATGACCGTCGGCTTGCAAAAGCTAGACGCACTCTTCGCCTCGACGCCCGAAGGCGCGATCCCTGACGACAAGGAACTCGCGCGCCTCTACGACACCTTCGGCACGCCGCGCGATCTGATCCGCGTCAGCCTCGAAGGGCGCGGGCACGCGATCGAAGAGGACGGGTTCAACGCGCGCTTCGACGCCGCGCTCAAGGAACTCCAGCAGGCGGGCGTCGCGCACGCCGGTGCGGAGGGGAGGAAGAAGACGAGTGAGGTTTACGCGCGCGTCGCCGAGCGCGCCGGCAAGTCCGTCTTCACCGGCTACGACGAGACGCGCACCGTCGGCGCGCAGGTCGTCGCTTTGATCAAAGGCGACGAAGAGGTTGACATGTTGGGCGAAGGCGAGGAGGGAGAGGTCGTGCTCGACCGGACACCTTTCTACGCCGAGTCGGGCGGTCAGGTAGGCGACGCGGGCGAGTTCGTCGCGGCGAACGATCTCGCGGGTCACTCGCAGCGCGAAGGTCTGCGCGTCACCGTCAACGACACGCCGCCGAAGCCCGCGAATGATCTCATCGTCCACCGCGTCAAAGTTGATCGCGGCGCGCTTCGCAAAGGCGAGATGGTCACGGCAATCGTTGACGTGGAGAAGCGCGACGCGACGCGGCGCAACCACACGGCGACGCACCTGATGCACGCGGCGCTGCGCGAGGTCTTGGGCACGCACGTCAAGCAGGCGGGCTCGGTCGTCGCGCCGAACTACCTGCGGTTCGACTTCACACACTACCAGCCGCTCACCAAAGACGAGATCGCGGAGATCGAGCGGCTGGTGAACTATCACATCCTGCGGAACGAGAAGGTGCAGACCGACGTGCTCGCGCTGGATGAGGCGATGCAGTCGGGCGCGATGGCGCTGTTCGGCGAGAAGTACGCGGAGAAGGTGCGCGTGCTCACCGTGCCGGGGCTCGAAGGCGTCTTCTCGAAGGAGTTGTGCGGCGGCACGCACGTGCGCTCGACGGGCGACATCGGCTTGTTCAAGATCACGAGCGACGAGTCAATCGCTTCGGGCACGCGCCGCATACGTGCCGTCACGGGCTGGGACGCGCTGACGCGCTTCCGCGAATCCGAGGCGGTGCTCGATCAGGTCGCGTCTAATCTGCGCGCGACGCGCGGCGATCTGCCCGCGACGGTCGAGCGTCTGCAAGACGAGTTGAAGCGCGCGCGGCGCGAGGCTGAGCAGTTGAAGCAGAAACTCGCGAGCGGCGGCGGCGGCGCGGCGGGCGGGAACGGGAACGACGCGCGCGAGGTCGCGGGTGTGCAGGTGCTCGCTCGCGAGGCGAGCGAGTTGGACGCGGCGGGCTTGCGCCAGTTGTCGGACACGCTGCTCGCGCGCGTGAAATCCGGCGTCGTCGTGCTCGGTCGTCGCGACGAGGGCAAGGTCTCGATCATCGTCCGCACGTCGAAAGATTTGCAGTCGCGCGTGCCCGCGGGACAGGTGATCAGAGAGCTCGCGCCGCTGGTGGGCGGTCGCGGCGGCGGCAAGCCCGACATGGCGGAGGGCGGCGGCTCGCAGCCTGACAAGCTCGCCGACGCGCTCGCGGCGAGCTACGCGGTCGTCGAGAAGATGTTGACGCAGAGCGCGGGCTGACGCCGACGCGACAACAACAACGAACGTTCGTTGATCGCGAAGCGATGATGACGGGGCGGCGGATCGTAACCATCACGATCCGCCGCCCCGTTTCCGTGTCGGGTTTACTTCGTGTGGGCGTTCGCCGCGGCTTGAATCTTCCGCCAAGTCTCCTTCTGCTTGTCGGTCATGGCGATGTTCATGCGCTCGACGGTCGCGGCGTTGAGCGTGCCCGTCACCTTGAGCCCCTCGGCTTGTTGGTACTTCTTGAGTCCCTCGCGCGTCGGGTCGTCGAGCTTGCCGTTCGGCTCGCCCGCGTAGAAGCCGCGCTGCTTGAGGATGGTCTGCGCCTGCGTGACCTGATCCTTGTTGGCGCGGAAGATGGGCGTGTGCGGACGCGCGGCGCGCGCGTTGGCGTTGGCGGTCTTGGCGGCGGTCGCCGGGGTGTTGGTTTGCGCGAGCGCGCAGATCGAGAGGAGCGCGAGCGCGAAGGCGGAGAGAATGAGGTTCCTCATTGAGTTTACTCCTTCAATTTTTTTTGTGCTCGTGAGGCACAAGGTGTGTGCGGCTTACTGCGAGGACGAGCCGCCTGAGGTAAAGCGAGAAGCATCATACACGCCTTGTCAAGGGGGGCGAAGAAAATACTCGCGGACGACCGACGCGACCGAGCGGCGGCGGCGCGCGCGCGACCCCGCGAAGAAACGCGCGCACGGGCGCGCGACCGCCGCTCTCGGCTGACGCGCGATCATCGGTTTTCGCACCTTTCCGCCTATTTTTCGCGCCTTCCGCCGCTCGCGAATAAGCCTGTTGCCGCCCCGAAGAGCCGTGTGATACTCTCAACTTGTGCCCGCTTCATGGGCACGCCCCGCGAGACCGCGACGCCAGCAAGGCGTCACACGGAAGAGCCTCACTCACATAAAAATTTACGAGACGATGACCGCTCTAAAGGCGACCGCTAGCGGCACTCTCCCGCCCGAAGCCCGTCTCGAAAGTCCCCGATCCGCGCCATGAAAAGATCACTTCCCCTCGTCGCCTCCGCGCTGCTCCTGCTCTCCGCCGCCGCCGCGCGCGCGCAGCAGCCGACCCCGCATTCCGCCTTCGACAACTTCGACTTCGAGGGCGGCGTGCGCGTCGCGCCGACGCCCGCGCCGCGCAAGTTCCGCATGACGGCGATGCACCGCGCCGAGCTCGAACGCTCCGCCCCGCGCGTCCGCCTCACGCTCGCGCCTTACGACGCCACCGCGCAGTCGCTCCCGATGTCGCCTTCAGCCTCGCTCGACGGCTTCACGACGGGCGACGCGAAGGTTGATTCGCTCATCGTCGGGTCGGGCAAGCGCAACGGCGTTGACCCCGTGCTGCTCTACGCGATCATGCACCGCGAGTCTTCGTTCAAACGCTACGCCGTCTCCTACAAGGGCGCGCGCGGCTTGATGCAGCTCATGCCCGGAACGGCGGCGCGCTTCGGCGTGCGCGACATCTTCGACCCGGCGCAGAACATCGAGGGCGGCGCGCGCTACGTGAGATTCTTGCTCGAACGCTTCGGCGGCGACGTGAGATTAGCGCTCGCGGGCTACAACGCGGGCGAGGGCGCGGTTGATCGTTACGACGGCGTGCCGCCCTACCGCGAGACGCAGGACTACGTGCGACGCATCGGCGAGCGCTACCAGCTTATGCGCAACCCCGAAGTGGCGCGCGTCGCGCAAAGCTCCACGCTCGCGCAAGCCGCCGCCGCGAACAACGCCGCGCCCGTCGAGCCGCTCTACGAGCGCAGCGCGACCGCCGTGCGTCTGCCCGACGGCAGGCTCATGCTCATCAGCCAGTAGCGACGACCGCGCCCGGCGCGCGAGTCGAAAATCATTCGAAGGGCGATCCGCACGCGACGCGGATCGCCCTTCGAGGTTTAGGCGCGACGCATCTTTAGGTATCATTGCGGCGGGACGCGATGTCGAACGCCGACAAGTCGGGCCGGGAGCCGCGCGCGCCGCGTGCGACGCGCCGCGTGCTCGTCTGCGCGTCGGGCGGCGCGGGCGCGGCGCTCGCGCTCAGGCTCGCGCGCGCGGGCTACGAAGTCCAGCGCGCGGTCGCCGCCGTCGCCCGCCGCGAGATCGAGAACTTCGCGCCGCGCGTCGTCATCGTCGAGACGCCCGAAGGCGCGCGCGGCGAGGAACAGCTCGCGCTCGCGCGCCGACTCCGCGCGGACGCGGCGACCGCCGCAATCGCGCTCGTCGTCGCCTACGGCGGCGCGAGAGAGAACACCGGCGGCGACACGCGCGCAGGCGGGCGGCACGCGCGCGGAGACGCGGAGACGGCGGAGGGCGCGCGTCTGATCGTCGCGGCGGCGCGCGAGATCGGCGCGGACGACTGCTTCGCCGTCGCGACGCCCACGCCCGAAATCCTCGCGCGCCTCGACGCGCTCTTCTGGCGCGTCGAGACCGCGCGCACGCTCGCCTCCTTCGCCGCGACCGACCCCGCCTCGCTCGACGCCGCCCGCGCCGCGAGCGAGCGCCGCGCCGAGATCGGAAACTTCCTGCAACTGTTCGAGGAGGCGCGCGCCGCCTTCGAGGCGGGCGAGCCCGGCGCGCTCGCGATCTTCGGGGCAGTCAGCGGCGAGCCGCCGGGCGGCGGCGACGCAGACGCGGCGGGTGGCGACGACGACGCGAGGGGTGGCGGCGAAGAGGCGGCGCGCGGCGACGACGCGGCGAGCCGCGCCGCGTCGCTGCGCGAGGCTTACGAGTTCTTGAGTCGCAACCTGCGCCGCACGGACGCGGTCGCCTTCTACGGACCCGACGCGCTCGTCGCGCACCTGCCGCGCGAGACGGCGGACGCGGCGCGCTCGGACGTCGAACGCCTGCGCGCGGAGTTCGCGGCGTCGCGCCCGGCGTGCCGGATCGCGTTCGGCGTCGCGCACTTCCCCGGCGACGGCGCGGACGCCGAGCAGTTGATCGAGCGCGCCGAGATCGCGCTCGCTCGCGCGCGCGCTCAGGAACAGGAGGCGGCGCGCGGCGGGCGCGGGGAGGAGATCGCGCGGCTTGAGACGGACGGCGGCATCGCGCTCTGGCTCGACGAGCACGAAGAGGCGGCGCGCGGAGACGAGGCGGAGACGGACGGAACGGCGCCGCTTCGCCAGTCGTTTACAGAAGGCGGGTCTTCGGCGGGTGTCGAGTCGCGCGGGGCTGTCGAGTCGTCTCGGGAGAGGGAGCGCGCGCTGCGCGAGTCGGGTGGCGGCGAGTTCGAGACTTCGGCGCTGCCGTCGCAGGGCGCGGGCGGCGGCGGGGGCGTGCTGGCGCGGGCGGCGGCGGAGGCGGCGGCGCGCGAGCGCGAGCGGCGCGCGCGGGGCGAGCGTCTGGCGCGGCGCGTCTTTCTCGCCGTCTCCGATCCGGCGCGCATGGCGCAGACGAACCTGCTGCTGCGCTCGGCGAGCTACGAGGTGCGCGCGGCGTTCGACGGCAGGCAGGCGCTCGATCTCTTACGCATCGAGCGCGCGGACGTGATCGTGCTCGATCTCGATCTCAAGCTGCTCGACGGTCTCGAAGTCCTGCGGCGACTCGGCGAGCGCGGGCGATCCGCGACGCCCGTCGTGCTGCTCTGCCCGCAGTCGTCGGCGGAAGAGGCGCGCGCGCACGGCGCGGCGCGCACCGTCGCGCCGCCCTACGATCCCGCGGCGCTGCTCGAAGCCGTGCGCGAGGCGGCGCAAGAGCGTGGGACGGAAGTTAAGAAGTGAGGCGCGCGGGCGCGTCTTCGACGAGTGTGCCCGCGCGCTCGCGGGTTTCGAGGCGAGTCGCGGGCAGAACTTTTGAGGAGAAATTTATGAACTGTCAGAACTGCGGCGCGCAGCTCGCGCCCGGCGTGCGCTTCTGCGGCGCGTGCGGCGCGCGCGTGAGCACGGACGCGACCGGCGCGGTCGGGGCGCGCGAGGACGACGAACTGACGCGCCTCTCGCAAGACGACGACGCGACGCGGGTCGCGCGCGACACGGAGGCGACGCGCGTCGCCGCGCGCTCGCCCTTCGACGATCAGACCGTCGCCCCGGCACGCGTCGAGCGCCTCGGCGCGGCGCAGGAGTCGCAGTCGTTCGCGCCGCCGCGCGAGCCGCAGGCGATCTCCAGACAGCCTGCTGCGCAAGTCCCGTCGCGAGGCGCGGCGGACGACGCCGAGCGCGTCATCTTCTCGGTGCGACCGACGATGCTCTTCGTCGGCTTGGGCTACGCGCTCGCGGTCGTCGCCGCCGTCGGTCTCACCGTCCTGCTCGCGAAGTTCAACCTGCTCCCGGCGCTCTACTCGGTGCTCGTCTCGCTCCCGCTGCTGCTCGTCCCCGCCTTCTACCACCTGCGCCGCAACACCATCAAGTACACGCTCACCGACTCGAAGATCGAAATTGATCGCGGGCTCATCGCGCGCCGCACGCGCAACATCCCTTTGCGCACGATCCAGGACGTGACCGTCTCGGCGACCATCCCGCAGCGCCTCCTCGGCTTCGGCGACCTCATCATCGAGAACGCCAGCGAGGTCGGCGGCACGACCGTCATGCACAACATCCCTTCGCCGCGACGGCGCGCCGACGAGCTGCTGCGCGAGCTGCGCCGCTGGAGTTAAAGCGCGCGTCCGTTGGAACTAAAAACGCCCGGCGGTTACTATTAAACGCGCGTCGAGTTTGCGCGCCCCGTCGCCGACGGGCTTTTTTCGCGAGCCGCCGCGGGCGCGCCCCGCTCATCTAACGTTCGTCATGCGTATTTCTTCGCGGGAAAAATTTCCGCTCGCCCTGTCGCTCGTCCTGCTCTGCGCGCTCGCGGCGTCGGCGCAGACGATTGACTTCGGCGGCGCGGGCGACGACGACGACGGCATCCCCGTCATCGTCAAGCACCTGCCCGACTGGGAGTCGGCGCGCGCGCGCTCGACCTACGCGACCAAGCTCGTCGAGCTACAGAAGGTCTTGCCGGACGCGCCCGCGCTCACCGCCGTCCCTTTCGGCATGGGAACTGAAGCGGTCGCGGCAGACTACGGCGCGGCGGGGCGGCTCGTCATCGTCGAGTTCTCGACGCCGCAGATCGCGGCGGACGCGGATCGCGCGATCGTCGCGCGCGTCGGCGAGCTTCGCGCGGCGCAGAAGCCCGTCCCGACCCTCTATCAGCGCAAGGGCAACTACTCGGTCTTCGTCTTCGGCGCGACGGACGAGCGGGCGGCGCGCGCGCTCGCCGACGAGGTGCACTACGAGAAGGACGTGCGCTGGCTGGGGCGCGACCCGCACGCCTACGAGCGCGCGAACCGCGCGTGGCTGAACATGTCGGCGAGCGTGCTCTTGAACACGATCAAGGCGGCTGGTGTAGCCATCGCGTTCTGCTTGGCGGTCGGCGGCGTCTTCGGCGCGCTCGTCTTCCGACGCCGCCGCGCGCGACTCGCCGCGCGCTACTCAGACGCCGGAGGCATGATGCGCCTCAACCTCGACGAGAACACGCGGCGGCTGCTCGGTCAGGGCGAGAAGAGTTAGCCACAGAGGACACAGAGGGCACAGAGGAGGAAGGATGAATGAGGAACGCGGAACGGTGAAGTAAGAGCAAAGGCATTCACTTCATCGTTCATCGTTCTCCTCTGTGCCCTCTGTGGCTTAAGTAAGAATTCTAGGTGGAAAGCGAAACGCGGCGGCTACCCGTTTGAGTAGCCGCCGCGTTTTGTCTTGCTTGCCCGCCGGGTCAGAAAAAAGTGCGGGTTGCTGATCTATCACCGGAGTTCCCCCAAAGCCCCGGCGAAGTCAACCAGCAACCCCGCAACTCATGCCCTTCGACCGCATTGCTCGCGACCTGCTCCGTTCCCCCAGAGAGCCTGCCGCTTGCAAAGAAGCGAGAGAAAACCTCCCCCAAAGTTTTCACTCACTGCCGTCTCCGAGCCTGACCCGATATCGCAATGTACCTTGTCAATGTTAACCATCTCATACGCGAGCAACGACCATGCCACTCGCCGCCTTGCCCGCCCTCACCCGCGACAAAAATTTTTCGTCCACTAAAGACGCGACTCCCGCGCCGCACGACGACCGACGCGACGAAGCGATGGCGAACGCCCGGCGACCCGACTTGAACGTTTTTTATACTCTCGCGGTGTATTGCTGACTCGTAACGATGCGGGGAAAAGCAAGGAGGAAGGATGAAGGCGGAAGGAGGAAAGGATGATCACTCGGCTTGAATCCTCACGCTTTCATCCTTCCGCCTTCCGCCTTCATCCTTGAGCTTGAACGCCGCGCGGACGTCGCCGACCGTCTCGCCGCGGTTGTTCTTGACGGGGAAGTGTGTGTAGGGCGCGAGCCGTTCGAGCGCCTCGGCGGAGAGCGCGCCGAGTTGTCTGAGCGACTCGATGACGACCGTGGGGCGGGCGCGGCGGTCTTCGCCGTCCTCGATCTTGAGCGCGAGACCGAGCCCGCGCCGGTACAGCTCGCACGGCAGCACGCCGACGGTATAGACGCCCTCCGCGCCGATCTTCGAGATGATGCCGCCGCGCGTGACGCGCATCATCTCCGTGTCGAGCCGCTCGCGCGTGCCGCCGACCATCTCGGGCGAGCCGGTCATCGCCGCGACGACGCGGGCGCAGGCGGCGCGCGTCGCCCCGTCAAACTCCGCGGGCGGCGCGACGAGACGCGCGTACATCAGCGCCATCGCGCGCACGGGCATCGCGAAGACGGGGACGCCGCAGCCGTCCGTGCCCGTCTCGATCTCGGACTCGTTGATGCCAGAGAACCGGGAAACCGCCCGCGAGATCGCGCGCTGCACGGGGTTGTCGGGTGCGTCGTAGGTCTCGACGGGCGCGCCGAGGTGGAGGGCGAGGGCGAGCATGCCCGCGTGCTTGCCGGAGCAGTTATTCTGCAGGACGCGGGGCGGACGCCCGTGTCGCTTCAGCTCCGCCGCGACCTCCGCGCTGAACGGCTCGTGCGTGCCGCACTTGAGCGCGGTCTCAGGGAGCCCGATCTTTTCGAGCATCCCGGCGACCGTCCGTTCGTGGACGGGCTCGCCGCTGTGCGAGCCGCAGGCGACGGCGATCTCGGCGGGCGTGAAGCCGAAGCGTTCAGCCGCGCCGGAGGCGACGAGCGGGATCGCCTGAAATGGCTTGGCGGACGAGCGCAGGTACGTCACAGTCTCCGGCTCGCCCGCGCGTGCGACTACACGCCCGTCGCCCGCGACCGCCGCCACGTGCCCGCGGTGGCGCGACTCGACGACCCCGCCCCGCCACACCTCGACCAGCGGCGCGGGCTGCGGGACGCCGCCCGCCTCTCGTTCTTTGCTCATCCCCGTCGTTCGGAAAACTTTTCCGCATCTTAAACGCGACAAGCCGCCGCCTGCAAACCTTCTCGCGCACAAACGAAGAGCCACCGCCCGTCCGACGGTGGCTCTTCGGTCTAGCCGTTCGTTTGTGCTTCCGGGTTAGCGCCTCGCCCTGTCCGTCCGACCGCCCGGCGCGGGTCGAGAGCCGTAGCTCAAGACCGTCAGGCGGACGGGGCGACGTCCGAAGCGCATCGCCTCGCGCGTCGAGGGCACCCAGATGTCTATGATGTGCCCGCGCACGGCGGAGCCGCGATCTGCGACGACGTACTCGCCGCTGTACGCGCCAGCTTCGACCCGGACGCGCGCGCCCAGAGGCAGCACGCGACGATCCGCCGCGATTAAGCCCCGGCGCACGCCCACGCCGGAAGCCGTGCGACCCGGAAGCGAGTAGGCGGTCGCCGTGTAGTTCTCCGCGGCGAGGAACGTGAGCGCCGACGAGCCGTCTTTGCCGAAGGCTTCCGGCACGGAGTTCGAGTTGAGTTTCGCCGACGCGAGGGTCGGCGACTTGTCGAGGTTGTTCGAGTTTTGAGCCGCGCGGGAAGCGGTGGCGGCGGCTACGTCCGTCGGCAGGCTCTTGCCCGCCAGATTCACCCCTTGTTCGGTTGTTTTTTCCGTATCGAGCGAGGCGAGGTTCTCCGCGACCGACGGGTGGACTGTAAAGACCAGGGAACTCAGAAGGAGCGCGCCCGTCAACACCGCGCCCCCTCCGTAGAGGGATCTAGCCATTCAAACGGTTCTCCTTTCCGTCCAAACCTCCGGCGGGCGCGCGAGTCGCTTCAGGACTCGACCTCCGGCTCAAGGAGACCAACAATTACGAGGGATTGTCAGTCGGAGTGGGGCTCACACCTTGTTGCGCCGCGCCGAAAGTGTCAAATAAAAGAGAAAGCAAGCGTTAAGTCCCGCTTGCCACGGTGGGAAGCTAGCACAGGAAGGGTGGGGAGTCCAGCCGGGAGGAAGGCGGGAGGGCGACGCCGGGAGTGGGGGCGGACGCCGGGACGCGGGGACAGGGCGACGCGGGGACAGGGCGACGCAAAGCCCGCGCGAGCGGGCTATGCTCTCCCGCCGCGCCCCCGTCTCCACGTCTCACCCGATCAGCTCGCCTCGATAGACGACGTGCGCCTCGCCCGTCAGGACGACTTCGCCGTCCCGTTCGCGCCACTCGACTTCGAGGAGACCGCCGGGCGTCTCGACCGAGACGCGCCGCCCCGTCCGCCCCGTCAGGCAGGCGGCGACCGCCGCGGCGGACGAGCCCGTGCCCGAAGAGAGCGTCTCGCCGACGCCCCGCTCCCAGATCCGCACCTCGATCCGCTCCGGCGAGACGACGCGGACGAACTCGACGTTCGTGCGTTCGGGGAAGCGCGGGTGCGACTCGATGAGCCGCCCCAACCTGCGCCAGTCCACCCGCTCGAAGTCCTCGACGAACAGACAGCAGTTCGGGTTGCACATCTCCAGCGCCGTCACGCGCACCGTCTCTCCGTCGGCGACTTCGAGCGGGTAGTCAACGACCCGCCCCAAAGCCTCGTCCGTCCCGATAGGTACCGACGCGCTTTCGAATCTCGGCTCCCCGATCTCCGACGCGAAGCGGTACGCGCCAGCCGCCCGATCAGCCGAGAGCAGCCGATAAACCTTCACGCCCGAACGGGTGGCGAGCCGCAACTCGTCGCGCGACCACGCGCCCTCGTAAAAGAGCGCGGCGGCGGCGCAGCGCGTCCCGTTGCCCGACATCGCCGCCTCACTCCCGTCCGGGTTGAAGATGCGGACGCGGAAGTCTGCCGCTTCGCCGTCAACTCGCTCGACGACCGCGACGCCGTCGCCGCCCGCCCCGAAATGCCTGTCGCACACGCGCCGCGCGAACCCGCCCGGAGATTCGACCGCGCGCAGCCCGCCCGCCCCGAAGACGAGGTAGTCGTTCCCGTAGC
>JAIVGV010000030.1 GCA_020201365.1 Acidobacteriota bacterium | reverse complement strand
AACCTGACCTTCAACATGGGCGTCAACTACTCGTACCAGCAGGTGCCTTTGGGCGCGCGCACCAGCCAGGCGCTCAACTCCATCTCCACGGTTCCGGGGCTCTTAGAGTTCCGCGCGCCGAAGACGCAGACGAAGAACTTCGCCCCGAAGGTCGGCTTCGCGTGGTCGCCCGACTACAAGAGCGGGCTGCTCGGCAGCCTCTTCGGCGAGGGCGGCAAGACCTCGGTCCGCGCCGGCTTCTCGATGGGCTACGACTACATCTTCGACAACCTGTACATCCTGTCGAACCCGCCGCAGCTCCAGCAGACGAACGACGTCGATCCGAACGTCAGCACGCCGAACTTCTTGGCGCGCGGCGGTCTGCCGAACACGCCCGTCACGATCACCAGCGCGGCGGTCGCGCGCGCCTCGACCGGCTCGTTCGAGCCCGACCAGCAGGTGCCCTACTCGCTGACGTGGACGGGCAGCATCCAGCGCCAGTTCATGAAGGACTGGTCAATCGAAGTCCGCTACCTCGGCACGCGCGGCGTCCACCTGCTCACGCAGAACCGCATCAACATCGAGGCGAAGGTCGATCCCGACCTCGGTCTGAGCGGCCTGCCGACGTTCCTCACGCGCCCGTCGCAGGCGCAGCTCGACGCGCTCACGCTGACGCTCGCGCAGATCAACGCGCGCCCGCGCGTCATCCCGCGCTACGCCGCCGCCGGGTTCACCAACCCGGTTGTGGCGTTCCTCTCGAACGGCAACTCGATCTACCACGGCGGATCGGCTCAGCTCCAGAAGCGCTTCTCGCGCGGCTTGCAGATGAGCACCGCCTACACGTTCAGCCACCTGATCGACGACACGACCGCCGAGGTCTTCTCGACGGTCTTGAGCCCGCGCCGCGTCCAGAACTTCCAGAACCTGCGTAGCGAGCGCGCCAACTCGGCTCTGGATCACCGCCACCGCTTCGTCACCTCGGCGATCTACGAGCTGCCGTGGTTCCGCAATGACTCGAACCACTTCGCGCGTGCCGTGCTCGGCGGCTTCAACATCGCCGGGACCTACACGATCGAGAGCGGCGAGCAGGTGACGGTCAGGAGCGGCAACGACTCGAACCTCAACGGCGACTCGGCGGGCGACCGCGCCATCCTCAACTCCGCCGGGCAGGAAGGCGTCGGCAGCCTCGTCGATCCGCTCGCCCGCACCGACGGTCAGATCGTCGGCTACGTGGCTCGCAACCCGAGCGCGCGCTACATCCAGGCGGGCGCGGGCGCGGTGTCGAACCTCGGTCGCAACACCTTCACGATGCCCCGCATCAACAACCTCGACTTCTCGATCTTCAAGAACTTCCGCATCGGCGAGTCGAAGACGTTCCAGTTGCGCGCCGACATGTTCAACGCGCTCAACCACCCGCAGTACGTCCCCGGCTCGGTGGACGCGGTCGATCCCATCTCGACGACGGGCGTCACCCGCTTCAACCAGATCGCCCCGTTCTCGGTGGACTTCCTGAAGGCTTCGCAAGTCTTCAGCAGCAACCCGCGCGTCATCCAGTTCGCGGCGCGCTTCAACTTCTAACCACTCGACCCTCTCTCGCGGGCGACCGCGAGACTTTTCGAGGCGGCGAAGGTTAACCTTCGCCGCCTCTTTTTTTCGAGCCAGCCCGACCTTCGCGGCGCGCCCTTAACGCGCGCCGATCCTGTAGAGTTTCGCCGCGTTCTCCCTCATCACGCCGCGCGCGATCTCCGAGGCGCGCTCGCGCGTGATCTCGCCGTCGCGCACCATGCCTGAGAGCGCTAGGGCGAGCGCCTGCCGCGAAGAGGTCGTCGCCTGCCAGCCGACCTCCTCCCAGTCCACTTCGGGCGTGCCCGGGTAGGTGTCCGTCCCGAAGAGGATTTTGTCCGGGTAGAGCGTCAGCCAGTAGCGCAGCACCTCCGAGAGCTCGCGCGGCGAGACGAGGAACGTCTGCGCCAAATAAGCCGCCTCGAACTTGATCGCGACCGCGCCGCCGCGGCGCTCCCGTTCGAGCGTCGGCGTGACGACGCGCGCGAGGTACTCCGCGAGCGTCGAAGGCAGACGCGCGACGTTCGAGTCGTTGAAATATCTCTTGCGCAGCGACTCCTCGCGCCCGAAGAAGAAGGCGCGGTTCGGGTTGGCGCGCTTGAGCGCGGAGTTGTCGAGCGGGAACAGGAGCGCGTCGTCGTAGGGCACCCAGCGGAAGCGCGCGTTGTCGAGCCCGCGCCCCATCGCGATGCGGTTGGCGAGCGTCACCTCGATGCCGAGCTTGTCCAAGACCCACGCCGGGTAGTTGTCGCCCTGCTCGCGCATCACGCGCCGCTTCCTCTCCAGCAGCTCGCGCGCGTGCGCCTCCGACATGTCCGCGTGCTCGTAGCCGTAGAGCGCGCGCCACGCGCCGACGTACTCCGGGTTGTCCGCGCGCGTGCGCGCGAACGGCGCGGCGTCCGCCTCCGGCGGGCACGGCAGCGCGTCGAACTCGTCGTCCGCTCGCTCGCCCGCGGCGACGACCTTCGGCACGTGCGCGTGGTTGTCAATCGCCCTGATGCGGTTGATCTCCAGGACGAGCGAAGGGTCTGCCGACTGCGCGGACGACGGCGGGACGGTTGACGACAAGGCGGCGAGGCAGAGTGCGAGCGCGACGGTAAGCGCGCGTGCGCGCGACGTTGTGATCATTGTGGGCTCCGCGTGTGTTCGTCGTTCAAGTTGCGAACTGCTCAGAGGTTCTCAATCGGCACGGGCTCGACCTCGTCGGCTAGACGGAAGCCGAAGACGCGCGAGTAGAAGTAGAGTTCGCCGTCGAGCGTGCGCTTGATGTTCTCGGCGCGGCGGAAGCCGTGCTGCTCGCCGGGGAAGGCGACGTAGGCGACGGGCAAGCCCTTCCTTCGTAGCGCCTCGACCATCATCTCCGCCTGATTCGGCGGCACGACCTTGTCCTCCAAGCCCTGAAAGAAGATGACCGGGCACGCGAGCCTCTCGGTGAAGAAGATCGGAGAGCGCTCGCGGTAGACGGCTTCGCCCGCGGGGTACGGCGCGACGAGCCGGTCGAGATAGCGCGACTCGAACTTGTGCGTGTCGCGCACGAGCGCAGCCAAATCTGAGACGCCGTAGTAGCTCGCGCCCGCCTTGAACTGTCGGCGGAAGGTGAGCGCGGCGAGCGTCGTGTATCCCCCGGCGCTGCCGCCGTCGATCACGCAGCGCTCCGCGTCGGCGAGCCCTTGCTCGCAGAGGTAGCGCGCGGCGTTCACGCAGTCGTCAACGTCCGTGATCCCCCACGCGCCGTTCAGCCGCTCGCGGTAGGCGCGACCGTAGCCGGTCGAGCCTCCGTAGTTCACGTCGAGCACCGCGAAGCCGCGGCTCGTCCAGTACTGGATGTTGAGGTTGAGCGTCGTCACCGCCGCGGCGGTCGGTCCGCCGTGGCTTTTAACGAGCAGCGGCGGGCGCTCTCCGCCGGGCGCGGCGAAGTCCTTGTTGCGCGGCGCGTAGTAGAAGGCGTGCGCGGTCAAGCCGCCCTCGGTCGGGAACTCGACGGCTCGCGCGGCTGACAGATAGCCTTCGTCAACCGTGAGATCGTTCGAGCGGCGCAAGACTTTGATCTCGTCGGTCGCCGGATCGAATTCGACAATCGCCGAGCCGCGCACGGGCGAGCCCGCGCGAAAAACCGCGCGCGCCGTCTCCGTGGACGCGCGCACGTAGGCGATGTCCTCGAACGGCGTCTCGACGCGGCGCAAGTTTTTCGCCGTCGCGTCTAACACGCCGAGCCGCGAGACGCCGCGCTCGCGGAAGGTGCAGACGACAGACTCGGGCGCGAGGAAGGCGTAAGTCGCCATCCCCATGCCCCACTGCGGCTCGCCGAACTCCGCCTCCGAAGGGCACAGCGACTCGATCTCGATCCCGCGCGCCTCGTCCGCGAGCGACGGCGCGCCGCCCGCTTGGCCGTCGCCTTCGCCCGCCGCGCCGCCGCCGCCGTTCGTCTCGCCGAGCCGCGCGCGGTAGAGATTCCACCAGCCGCTGCGATCCGAGACGAAGTGGAGGACGCCCGCGGGCGACCACTCGGGCTGGAAGATGGACTCGTCGCCGCCCCCCGCGACGCGGCGCGCGCGCGCGAGCCCGCCCGCCGCGTCGAACTCGCCGACCCACAGCTCGGTGCCGTCCCAGGGCATGTTCGGGTGACGCCACGCGAGCCACGCGAGGAGTTTTCCGCCGGGGCTCACGCGCGGCGACGAGTAGAAGTCGTAGCCCGCGGCGAGGACTTCGCCGCCGCTCTCGTCCGCTTCGCCGTCGAGCGACAAGGCGACGAGCGTGTTCGCCGCCTCCTGATCCGACTCCGTGTGATCTTCGCGGACGGCGATCAGGCGTCGGCGCGGCGCGTCCGGCGTCATGTCGGCGAAGCGCAGGCGCGAGGCGGATTCGGGCGTGAGCGGGCGCGGCGCGTCGTCTCCGCGGGCGAGGCGGTAGAGGCGTTGATCCGCGAAGTTCGAGAAGTAGAGCACGTCGCGGTGTACGAGGTAGTCGCCGCCGCCGTACTCGTGTACGCGCGTGCGCGCGTTGAAGGGCGCATGGATGAGATCGCGGCGCGCGTCGGCGTCGGCGCGGACGACGACGCTGCGTCCGTCGTCGCGGGGTCGCACCTCGACCCAGTAAACGGTCGCGCCGTCGAGCGTCGGCGAGTTGAGACCGACCGAGCCCTGCACGATCAGGTCGGACGTGATCGGCGACTTCCAGGAGCCGTAAGGCGCGACCTTCCGCTCAGCCATCTATTGTTCCCCCGTCTCGTGTTCGAGTCCGACAATGATGAACGAAAAATCGGCGGCTGCCAAGACGCGCGCCGCGCGACCGTCGCGAAGTCGCTCAGGGCAAACGACTTTCGCCGGGGGCGGGCGGGGAGGCTCGCGCGTGGGCGGGGCGCGTCTTTTTGACCGGGAGCGTCCTCAAGAATTCCTCAAGTGGGGCGGGCGAGAATCCCCCTGTGTTCGGCGGCGGACGGTCTCTCGCCGACGCACGCGACGGGTTAAGAAGAGTTCGCGCGGGGAGCCTTCGGAGTCGAGCGTCTCACAGGGAAGCGCACTTGCCCCCACGAAAGCGGTGCACGCGGCGAGCCGAAAGTTCGAGAGTTGAGAAGAAGATAATGACCTTGATCCTCGACAAGATCACGATGCCCGCGGACGCGCCGCGCGTCTCGCGCCCGCGCCTGCTCGAAGTCCTCAACGAGAGCATGTCGTGCTGTAATTCGACCGTCATCGCCGGGCGCACCGGCTCCGGCAAGACGCAGCTCACGGTTGACTTCGCGTCGCGCTGCGGGCGGCGCGTCGCGTGGTACAAGGTTGACGCGCCCGAGATCGAGATGCAGGCGTTCGTCGCCTACCTCGTCGCCGCCGTGCGCACGCAGCACCCCGGCTTCGGGCGCAAGACGCTCGCACTCGCCGCGAACGCCGCCGCGCCGGACGACGCCGCGCTCGTCGCCGAGTCGTTCGTCTATGAGATGACGATGCTCGAAGCGAGCGAGCCGCTGCTCGTCGTCATAGACGATCTGCACCTCGTATGTGATGCCGACTGGATCGTCCCGTTCTTCGCGCGGCTGCTGCCGCTCATGCCCGCCGAGACGCACGTCGTCCTGATCGGGCGGACGCTCCCGCCCGCGCCGCTCTGGCGGATGCGCTCGAAGCAGACGCTGCGCGTCATCGAGGAGTCCGCCCTCGCCTTCACGCACGGGGAGGCGCAGGAGCTTTTCGCGAGCTATAATCTGCCGACGAAGCAGGCCGCGCAGGCGCTCGCCGAGACGTGGGGGCGCGCCGCCGCCCTGGACGCGCTCGCGCGCGGCGGGCAGACGCGCGCCGAGGAGGAGGAGAGCGCCGGGCGCACGGTCGCCGTCATCGTCGAGAAGCGCGACGCGGGCGCGCGGCAGGCGAGCGCGCAGCTCCGCCTCGTCAAGGGCTACTCCCCCAAGTCTTCAGCGGCTTAACGCGCGCCGCGCCACTCGGAAGATCGGGAAGAGGCGACTTCCGCGCGTGAAGGTTCAAGTCTGAGATCGAGTTTGAAGCCTCGCCTCTGAGGGCTGATCGCGTCGCGCGCGCACACGTTCAGACGCGCGCGACCTCGCCGTCGGATTTAGTTAAGCTCGTCGCCTGTGTCGCGCTAAGGCCCGACAGTCCGAGTCTCCCGGAACCCTTTGGCTGACCGATGAGCAACAGGCTGCACCGCCACGAGAAGGTTCAGACGACCCCGCCCCCCCCGCTGGCGGAGGGCGGCGCGGGCGCGCACGCCTTCTTCCTGCGCACGAAGCTGCTGCCGCCGCGCCCGACGCCCGCGCTGCTGCGACGCCCGCGCCTCACCGAACGCCTCCGCTCGAACCTCGAACAGCCCGTCACCTTAGTCGCCGCCCCGGCCGGATCGGGCAAGACGACGCTCGTCGCCGACTTCGTGCGCACCGAAGGGCGCAAGTTCGTCTGGTATCAGCTCGACCGCACGGACGCAGACCCTTCGGTTTTCCTCGGCTACGTCGCCCAGGGCATACGACAGATCGTCCCCCGCTTCGGCGACGCCACGCTCTCCTACTTGCAGCAGGCTCCGGCGGAGCTCGTCGAGCAGCCCGAACGCGCGGCGGACGTTCTGCTGAACGAGGTGCTCGATCTCGTTGACCAGCAGCTCGTCTTCATCCTCGACGACTACCACCACCTCGGCGCGGAGACTCTGGTTCACCGCGTCGTCGATCGCCTGCTCGCCTACCTGCCCGACGTCGTACACATCATCATCATCTCAAGGGACGTGCCGCCGCTCTCGCTCTCGCGCCTGCGCGCGCACAACGCGCTCACGATCATTGATCGCGAGGAGCTGCTTTTTACCGACGCCGAGACGCAGGAGCTCTTCCGCAAGGTCTTCGATCTTGAGCTGACGCCGGAACAACTCCACGAGTACCGCAAGCGCACGCACGGCTGGATCACGGCGCTGCAGCTCGTCCGGCAGGTCGCCCAGCGTCGCGCGCTCGCGCGAGGCGACGCCGCGGGCGACACCGATCTCGTCGAAGTCCTCCGCCAGTCCGAGCGCGACATCTTCGACTACTTCGCCGAGGAGGTCTTCGCGGACGAGGGCGCGGACACGCAGCAAGCCCTGCTGCGCGTCTCGCTCCTCGAACGCATCGAGCCGGACGCCTGCGGCGTCCTCTACCCGCGCGCGAGCTGCACGGCGCTGCTCCCCGCCCTCGTGCGCCGCAACGTCTTCATGACGGTCGCGAGCGAC
Organism: Acidobacteriota bacterium; assembly: GCA_020201365.1. GTDB lineage: Bacteria > Acidobacteriota > Blastocatellia > Pyrinomonadales > Pyrinomonadaceae > JAIVGV01. The sequence goes on along the minus strand of JAIVGV010000030.1, from coordinate 5,670 downwards.
GACCGCGGCGAGGAGTACCGCCTCCACCCGCTCTTCAAAGACTTCCTGTTCCGCCGGCTCGGCGCCGAGATCGGGCAGGCGGGCGTCGCCGCCGAGCACGCGCGCGTCGCGGACTACTTCGCCGCGCGCCGCCAGTGGGAGCAGGCGATCCACCACCTCATCGAGGCGGGCGAGTTCGGGCGCGCGGCGGCGCTCATCGCCGAGCGCGGCGCGGAGTGGCTGGCGAACGGCGCGTTCGCCTCGCTCGTCCGCTTCGTCGAGAGTCTGCCGGAAGAGGCGGTTGAGGCTCACCCGCGCGCGCTCCTGCACCGCGCCGAGGTCGCGCGGCTGCGCGGCAGGTTCGAGGCGGCGGAGAAGCACCTGCGCCGCGCCGCGAAACTCCTGAGCCAGCACGGCGACGCCGAGGGCGAGTCGGAAGCCCTCCACTCGCTCGCGACCGTCGCGCGGCGGCGCGGCGACTTCGCGTCAGCCTTCACGCACCTCGACCGCGCGCTCGAACTCGCGGGCGATCAGTCGCCCGTGCGCGTCAAGGTCGGAAACACGCGGGGCTTGTGCTACGTCGCGATGGGCGAGTGGGCGACCGCCGAGGGCGAGTTTAGAAACGCCTTGCAGCTCGCCGAGGAGCTGAACGACACGCACTACGCGCACCTCATCGCGCACAACCTCGGACTCCCGGCGATGCTGCGCGGCGACTTCGCCGAGGCGATGCGCTGGCTGCGCCGGATGCTGCGCGACGGCGAGGGCGGCGCGGATTCGTCGGCGGCGGCGGCGAACGCGCGCCCCGTCCCGCAGGAGGCTTGGGCGTACCTGAACCTCGCGCGCTGCCACCTCTACCGCGGCGACACGGAAGCGTGCGAGCGCAAGCTCGACCGCGCGCTCGAAATCTGCCACCTCTTCAACCTCATCGCGCAGCGCGCCGAGGCGTTCGAGACCTACGGCACGCTCTACCGCGAGCGGAATGACGCCGCGCGCGCCGCCGAGTTCTACAAGCACGCCGAGCAGTCTTACGCCGAGGCTGGGATAGCGCCGACGCGCAGCGAGCTGCTCGAAGAGAGGGCGCTGCTGCACCTGCAGCTCGGCGACTTCGCCACCGCCCGCAGCCTCCTCGACCGGCTGATCGCCGCGCGCGAGGAGGCGCAGGACGAGCGCGGTCTCTACACCGCGCGCCTCGCCCGCGCCCGCGTCCTCGTCGCGCAGGGCGAGCACGACGAAGCCCGCGCGGCTTTAGAGCCCGCGCTCTCCTACTTCCACGCGCACGGGCTCTACTACTACGAGGCGCAAGCCGCGCTCGCGCTCGCCGCCTGCGACGCGGAACAGGGGCGCGAGGGCGAGATGACTAATCACCTCCGCCGCGCGCTCGACCTCGCCGCGCGCTACGACTACGAGTACTGGCTGCGACGGGAAGTCGCCGCGAACCCGCGACTCTTCTCGTCGCGGGAGGCGCGCGCTCTGCTCCCGCCCGATCTGACGGAGCGCGCCGCGGCGGTCGCCGAGTCCGCGGGAGAAGTCGCGGCGGGCGCGGCGCGCGTCTCGGTCGGGGCGGCGCAGGCCGTCGCGCCCAAACCCTCAGCCGATCTCACCATCCGCATGCTCGGTCCCGTCGAAATCTTCCGCGACCCGGCGCGACCGCTCGCGGCGGACGCCTGGACGACCAAGCGCGCGCGCGACATCCTCTGCTTCATCGCCTCGCGCCGCCACCGCCGGGCGTCGAAGGACACGATCATCGACACCTTCTGGGGCGAGGCGGACTTCGACGCCGTCGAGAAGAACTTCCACCCGACCGTCTCGCACATCCGCAAGGCTTTGAATAGCAACCAGCCCGTCAAGCAGAACTTCCTCGTCTACCGCGACGGCGACTACCTGCTGAGCCAAGACTTCTCCTACTTCATAGACACCGAGGAGTTCGACCGGCTCGTCGCCGAGGGCGAGGCGGCGCGGCGCGCGGGCGAACACGACCGCTTCGTCGAAGCGTTCGAGCGCGCGGTCGAGTTGTACCGCGGCGCGTTCATGCAGGGCTCCTACGACGACTGGGTCGAGGAGCAGCGCGCCTACTACAGCGAGCAGCACCTGCGGATGCTTGAGACGCTGGCGGTCGCCGCGCAAAAATCCGAAGACTGGCCGCGCTCGCTCAAACTCGCGCAGGCGATCCTCGCCGAAGATCAGTTCCGCGAGGACGTGCACTGCATGATCATGCGCGCGCACGCGGCGCAGGGTAACCGCGGCGCCGTCAAGGATCAGTTCGAGAATCTGACGAAGCTCCTGCGCAAGGAGCTGGGCGTCGAGCCCGCGGCGGAGACGCAGAAGGTTTACAAGCAGTTGATGGGCTAGGCGGGGCGTGTTGCGGTTTCGTTATTTCGGCGCGGGCGCGCGCCGCGGGCAAGCCGGGGCGGGGGCTATGGCATCCAAAAGTCGTGACAGAAATTTGACAGGCGGGCGGGCGGCGCGGGCTGACGTTTCCGCGCGGGCTATGTTATGTTCTTTTCCCCCGACATCTTGCTCTGCCCCCGCGCGTGCGTCCGACCCCGTCGCCGGAAGAGCCAGTTCATCAGCACAATCTGAAGCTGTGTAAGTACGACTCGACGCGAGTCGAGTTCCCCTCGCTATGCGCAAGAGAGTTTTGAAGACTTTACGCCAAGCCACCTCCCTCGCCCTCGTCTATCTGCTCTGCTTCGGCTCGGCTTACGCCGGGATCACGATCAGCGGCGCCGACGGCATCACCATCTCCGGCGCCGACGGCATCACGATCAGCGGCGCGGACGGCATCACGGCTTCCGGCGCGGACGGTCTGCTCACCTTCGGCGTCAACGGCATCACGATCTCCACAGCCGACGGCAGCGCCGCCCCCGACACGAACTCGTTCGCGCCCGTCTCGACGACGAACGGCGTCGCCGCCTCGCACCCGAACGGCATCACGATCTCCACAGCCGACGGCATCACGATCGGCGGGACGGACGGCGTCACCATCTCGACCGCCGACGGCACGACGCGACAGGTTGACTCCGTCCTCCTGCGCCGCCCGAGCGGCATCACCATCTCGACCGCCGACGCCTTCACGGGGGCGAACGCGAACGGGCTCGCGCCGCGACAGAGTAACGGCATCACCATCTCCGGCGCCGACGGCATCACGATCTCCACGGCGGACGGCATCACGATCTCCACGGCGGACAGCGCGCTCGCACGCGGCGCCGACGGCACGGTCTTCGACGTCGCGCCCAACGGCTTGAGCGTCCCGCACGCCGACGGCATCACGGCTTCCGGCGCGGACGGCATCACCATTTCGACGGCTGACGGCATCACGATCTCGACCGCCGACGGCACGGCAGCTTCAGCCGCGGGCGTCGAGCGCAGCTCCGGCTTGCAGAGCGTCGATCCGGAACTCGCCGTCCAGCTCGACCGGATGACCGACGACGGCAGCGTCGACGCCGTCGTCGTCTATCACCACCTCCCGACCGATCAAGACCTCGCCGACCTGCAGCGCGTCGGCGTCGTCGGGGGCACGCGCTACCGCGTCCTCCCGATGGTTTACGTCACCGCCACGCGCGATCAGATCGTAGAGATTTCGCACCTCGCCTCGGTGCGCTCGATCTACGGCAACCGCACGCTCGAATTCACGTCAGACCCGGCGAGCGGCGCGACCGGCGTTGATCGCGCGCGCGCCGACGCCGACATCACGCGCGCCGACGGCGGGCTGCCCGTCTCCGGGCGCGGCGTCACCGTCGCCGTCCTCGACACGGGCGTTGACGGCACGCACGCAGACCTCGCGGGTCGCGTCACGCAGAACGTCAAGCTCGTTGACGCGCAGAGCGCCGGGGTCGGCTTCAACTACCCTGCGAACGTCGAGAACCTCGCCGACTCCGATCAGGCTTACGGTCACGGCACGTTCGTCGCGGGCGTCGTCGCGGGCAGCGGCTCGAAGTCCGCGGGTCAGTTCACGGGCGTCGCGCCGGGCGCGAACATCGTGGGACTCAGCGCCGGCGACGCGAGCCTCATCTTCGTCCTCGACGGCTTCGACTACCTGCTCGACCGCGGCGCGTCTTTAGGCGTGCGCGTCGTCAACTGCTCCTTCTCCGCCGAGACGGTTTACGACACGAACGATCCCGTGAACGTCGCGACGAAGCTGCTCACGGATCGCGGCGTCTCGGTCGTCTTCTCCGCGGGCAACGACGGACCCGGATTGCGCACGATGAACCCCTACGCCTCCGCGCCGTGGGTCATCTCGGTGGGCGCGACCGAGGGCGGGCACGTCGCTTCCTATTCGTCGCGCGGCGACTTCTCGAACACCGCCGTCCACCCGACGCTCGTCGCGCCGGGCACGAAGGTCGTCAGCCTTCGCTCGACGGGCGTCAGCCAGACGGGCGCGGAAGGACCCGGCTTCAACAGCGACGCGAGCCTGCCGCCACAGCTCTTGCCCTACTACACGACCGCCACGGGCACGAGCTTCTCCGCGCCGCAGGTCGCGGGCGCGATCGCGCTCATGCTGCAGGTGAACCCGCAGCTCACGCCCGCGCAAGTGAAAGACATCCTGGAGCGCTCGGCGACTCCGCTCGCGCCCTTCTACCAGTACGAGGCGGGCGCCGGGGTGCTGAACGTCCACGCCGCCGTGCTGCAAGCGGCGTTCGCGCAGCGGCGCATGGGTCTCTTCCGCGGCGCGTTCGACGGCAGGTTCTTCCGCGTCGTCGCAGACCCCGCGCAGGTCTTCAACGGCACGGTCAACCCCGGCTCGACCGGCTACGACACCGCCTTCAACGTCCCCTCAAACACGCTCTACGCCTCGGTGCAGATCGGCTGGGGACCGCTCTGGACGACGAACGATCTCGGCATGGCGCTCTACGACGCGGCGGGCGCGAAGCAGGCTGACGTGAACACGCTGAACCTGCCCGGTCTCGGCGGTCACCGCGAGCGCGCGCTCATCAGTCGTCCGACCGCGGGCGCTTGGCGCATGAGCGTGAAGAACACTCTGGGCGTCGCCGGCACGATCCAAGACTTCGTCGGCGTGCTCGAAACCGCGCACGCGGACTACGCGCCGTTGAACGACGTCTCGGCGCTTTCGCCCTCGCAGCGCGAGGACGTTTACCAGAGCCTGCGCACCTTCATCATGCAGCCGACGGGCAGAAACTACCGACCCGGCTTCTCCGCGAGCCGACTCGACTTGGCGGCGGCGCTCGTCATGGGCGGTCGCGTCCCGCAGTACCTGCCCGCGTCGCCCAGTTACACCGACGTGCGCGACACCTCCTCGATGCTCTTCGTCGAGAGCGCGCAACGCTCGCCGCGCGGCGCGCTCTTCCCCGGCACGGCCTCCGGCGGCTCCTTCTACCCGGACGCGCCCGCCGACCGCGTGACCGCCGCCATCGCGCTCGTCCGCGCCGCCGGTCTTCAAGCTGACGCCGACGCACACTCAAGCGATCCGCTGCTCGGCATCAGCGACGCGCTAAAGATTCCGTCGAGCGCACGCGGCTACGTCTGGGTCGCCACGCAGCGCGGGCTGCTCCCGGCAGACCCCACCGGCTTCCGCCCGCAAGCCTCGCTCACGCGCCTCGAACTCGCGCACGCGATGGCTGTGCTGCAAAGCCTGCTCGCGCAGTAACGCGGAAGAGACAACGCCGGACGAAAAAGAGACCGACGCGTCGCGCGCGCGCCGGTCTCTTCGTGTAACGGTCGGGCTTCCGGCTT
>JAIVGV010000308.1 GCA_020201365.1 Acidobacteriota bacterium | reverse complement strand
TCGCGTAGGTCAGGAACAGGCAAAAAATGAAAACGACAAAGGGGATCATCACAACCTCGCGGACGACCGACTATTCCTCGAAGAAGACGCGCGGCAGCGTCATGCCGTACTGCTTCAAACGCTCTGCGAAGCGCGGGCGCACGCCCGTCGGGCGGAAGCGACCGATGACGCGACCGTCCTTCTCGACGCCCTTGCGCTCGAACTGGAAGATCTCCTGCGTCGTGATCGTCTCGCCCTCCATGCCGGTGATCTCGGAGATGGAGGTCACGCGGCGCGTGCCGTCGGAGAGGCGCGCGGCTTGGACGACGAGGTTGATGGCGGAGGCGATCTGCTGGCGCATGGCGCGATCCGACAGGCGCATCCCGGTCATCTGGATCATCGTCTCGAGTCGCGTCAGCGCGTCGCGCGGCGTGTTGGCGTGGACGGTCGTCAGCGATCCGTCGTGCCCGGTGTTCATCGCCTGCAACATGTCAATCGCCTCGCCGCCGCGCACCTCGCCGATGACGATGCGGTCGGGGCGCATGCGCAGCGCGTTCTTCACGAGGTCGCGTTGGGTGACTTCGCCGCGCCCTTCGATGTTCGGCGGTCGCGTTTCGAGCCGGACGACGTGCGGCTGCTGCAGTTGCAGCTCCGCCGAGTCTTCAATCGTGATGATGCGCTGGTTTTCGGGGATGAAGGCGGAGAGCGCGTTCAAGAGCGTGGTTTTCCCCGCGCCCGTCCCGCCGGAGATGAGGACGTTGAGGCGCGCGTGGACGCACATCTCGAACATCTCCGCCATATCTTTGGTGATCGCGCCGAGCTCGATGAGCTTGTCGATCCGCAAAGGGTCTGCGCCGAAGCGGCGGATCGAGAGCACGGGACCGTCCAAGGCGAGCGGCGGGATGATGGCGTTGACGCGCGAGCCGTCTTTGAGGCGCGCGTCAACCATCGGCGAGGACTCGTCTATGCGGCGACCGACCGACGAGACGATGCGCTCGATGACGCGCATCAGGTGCTCCGAGTCTTTGAAGGCGACCTCGGTGCGCTCGATCTTGCCGCGCCGCTCGATGTAGATGTTCTGCGGATCGTTGACGAGAATGTCCGAAACGGCGGGGTCTGCGAGCAGCGGCTCCAAGGGTCCCAAGCCGAACAGCTCGTGGCGCACCTCTTCGACGAGCCGCTCGCGCTCGGCGACCGAGAGCGGCGCGTTCTCGGCGGCGAGCAAGCCCTCGGCGAGGCGCGCGACCTCGGCGTGGACTTGCTCGGGCTCGAGCTGCGCGAGCTTCGTCAAGTCCATGCGGTTGATGATCGCGCGGTGCAGGCGCGACTTCATCTCCTGGAACGACTGCGCGCCGTTCTGCTCGTCGCCGCCGCCGCCGTTCGTCGTCGCGCCGCGCGCGAGCATCGCCGCCGCGGGCTGCTGCGTCTCTCGGATGAGTCGTTCGCGTAGTGACATGGTGTCTCAGGTTCCCCGTCTGAAACCTCGAATCTCAGACTTCAAATCCCAGATTTCAAAACTCAGATCGCGGCGGGCGCTTTCGCCTTGCCGATGCGCGCGTTGAGCCCCTCGTTGTTGGTCTTGCCGACGGCGCGACCGAAGATCGACTGCCAGAGCGTGCGGCGCGGCTCGGTGACCGAAGAGGGCGCGACCGCGCCCGTGACGCTCGCCGCGATCTCGCGTATCTCCGCGGAGATGCGCGACGACGGGTCGGACTCGACGAGCGGCTGCCCGAGGTTGATCGAGTTGACCGCCGTGTTGTAGTCGCTCTGCACGTAGCCGACGACGCGCTCGCCGAGGAAACGCTCGACCGTCTTGATGTCGAGCTCGATCTGCTTCGACCAGCGGTTGACGACGATCCGCACCTTGTGGCGCGGGTAGCCGAGCCGGTCGAAGATTTGGAGCGTGCGCTGCGTGCTGCGGATGGCGGGGATGTCGAGCGTGAGCACCAACACGATCTCGTCGCACTGGTCGAGGGCGGCGAGCGTGATCGAGTCGAAGGTGTGCTGCGGATCGATGACGACGTAGTCGAAGCGCTCGCGCAGGATTTCGATGATCTCGAAGACGTGTTCCGGCTCGATCTCGTCGGCGAGATCCGCCTCGCGCGGCGCGGCGAGCAGCGAGAGGTTCGCGCTGTGCGGCGCGAGGTAACCCTTCAAGAGCGTGTCGTCAACGCGCTCGCGGCTCTCCACGAGATCGGCGATGGAGTACTTCGGCTCGACGCCGAGGAAGAGCGAGAGGTCGCCCGCCTGCAAATTCAGATCGACGAGGACGGTGGAAGCGTCCGTCGCCGCGGCGAGGTTCGTCGCGATGAAGGAGGTGCCGCAGCCGCCCTTCGAGGAGAAGACGCAGACGGCGCGCCCGCGCTTCTTCGCCGGCTCGACCTGCGCGGCGCAGAACTCTGCGGTGCGCGCGATGACGGTCGCGAACTCTTCGGGGTTGACCGGCAGGCGCAGGAAGTCGCGCGCCCCGGCGCGTAAAGATCGCAGGATGAGATCGGGCGAGGCGTCGCGCGAGGCGCAGATGATCGCCGTTCGCGGGCACTCGGCGGCGACGCGCTCGACGAACTTCAAGCCCGCCTCGGCGTTCGCGCCGAGCGTGACGACGACGGCGTTGGGCTTGAGCCGCGCGATTTCGGGATAGACCTGCTCGGCGTCGTCGCCCGCGACGAGCAGGCGCGTCTCCTCGCGCGCACTGATCGCGCCGCGCAACTCTTTCAGCGAGTCGAGCCCGGCGCTGAGGATGATGAAGGTTAGGGGGTTCATGATCGGTTGGTGGCTGTCCGTTGTCAGTTGTTCGCTGTCGGTCGTCCGTCGGGCGTCTGCCGTGCTGGCGAATTCAAATTTCAGATTTCAGATCGGGTTCGGCACCCAGCCGGAGTTCTCGCCCGTGAGCGTGGTGCTGTAGGCGGGCAGGCGCATGGTCGTGCCGACCAAGGGGAGGACGAAGCGGAAGTCGTAATTCTGGATCGAGACCGTGACCGTGCCCGCGCCGACGCCGAAGTTGTTGTAGGTGACTACGACCTGATCGGTCGTGAGATCGGTGACGAGGGGCGTGCCCGTGCCGTCCTTGTTGCCGTAGACGGCGACGTTCTTGATGTCGGCGACCGCCGTCTGCGGCTGGTTGACGGCGTAGCGGGCGGCGCGGCGCGTGGCGTCTGTGAGCGCGTTGTGCACCCAGAGGAGGCGACCGAGTTCGAGGACGGCGAACGTGGTCGTCAGAAAAACGGTCGCGGCGATGGCGAACTCGACGAGCGCCGCGCCGCGCTCGCGCCGCCTGCGCCAAGCCGCCCCGCCCCCAACGCTCATGCTCTGATCTTCGCAGCCCATGTTTTTGGTCTCCGCCGGAGTGCGCTCCGATCTCTCACTGGACGAGCTGGCGCATCGTGCTGCTCGGCGCGACATTGACGGAGAGCGAGAGCGAGGTGTTCTTCGTCAGCTTGCCGAGATCGAAGACGGGCTGGTAGCCGTAGCCGCTGATGGCGACGGTAATCGTCTGGAGCTTGCTGCCCGTGCGGTTCTCCGTGATCGTCACGTTCGCCGTCGTGAGCCCTGAGACGACGGGCGTGCCCGTCCCCGCCGTGTTGCCATAGACGACGAGGTTCTTCGTCTGCGCCCAGTTCGCGCCGGGCGGCTGACTGATCTGGTAGCGCGCCCCGGCGCGCGCCGCCTTCGCGAGCGTCGAGTAGGTGTAGAAGAAGCGCCCGAACTCGGCGGTCGCGCCGACGAGCATCAGGAGGAGCGGGATGACGATGGCGAGCTCGACGAGCTGCGTGCCGCGATCCTCGCGACGCAGCCGCCGCAGCGTCTCCCAGCCTCGTCTCGTCTTCTCCCGCACGCGCATCTCGTTCGACCTCAGTCTCGTTGACTCGCCACGTCAGTCTCTTTCGCCCGCGCTCACTTGTAGAGCACGGGGATCGTCAGCTCCGGGCTCGGGTTGCCGCCGCTCGGATCGTAGCCGCCGCGACCGAGGACGGTGCGGATGCCGATGTACTCGGCGGTGATGTCGCCGCCGTTGCCGTTGCCGACCTCGGTCTGGAGGAAGAACGCCGCGAAGCGGTCAATGCGCACGGAGTCGCGCCCGCTGTCGAACTCGCTCTTCTTGATGATCGGGATGAGCACGACGCGGCGGTTGCGCACGGGCGTGCCGCGCGTCGGCGCCTGGTAGGTCGAGGCGTTCGGCGTCGCGCCCGCGTCGAGCTGCTGCTGCGCGTCGAGGTACTGCTGGTAAGTAATGTTCGCCTTCACGTTCTCGTCGGGCGGGTACTCGGTCGGGTCGAGTCCGCCGCCGTAGTCGCCGAAGCGCGTGTTGATTCCCTGCCGCACCGCGCCCGCCGAGACGCCCGGCTTGGTCTGCACGTAGTTGCCCGCCGTGACGCAGTTGCGCACGCCTTTGCCGAGACCGACGCGGTCGTCCGACGCGCCGGGTCCGTCAACGGCGAGAATCTGGTAGTTGCCGGGCGAGACCGCGCCGCCGGGCGGTCGGCGGATCGTGTAGGTGTTGCCGGGCGTGAAATAGACGTTGTCGTCGTCGATCGCCGTGACCGGGATGTAGTCGCAGAAGGTGTTGAGCGAGACGCTCATCCCGGCGGTCGCATCCGCCGCGATGTTGCGCGACGCGCCGAGCACCGGCGCGGCGAACGTCGTGTTGACGGCGACCGCCGGGACGGAGACTTTGACGAAGCGTATGTTGCGCGCGTCCGCCTTCGCCGAGTTCTCGTCAACGTAGGTGCCGTTGAGGTTGCGCGCGAAGGTGACGGACGCGCGCGTGATCGTGACGTTCGACTTGTTGAACTCGTACTTGTTCAACTGCTCGACTGCCTGGTTGACGGCTTTCGTGATGCCGCCGTCGTCCGAGTCGAGCGCACTCGCGCCCGCGAGAGCGGCGGCGTCCGCCGCGTTCTGCAACTCGGTCTTCACGAGGTAGAAGTGGCTGATGTCAACGCACAAGCCCGTGGCGAGGAGGAAGGCGAGCATCCCGAAGGCGCTGATGGCGAGCACCGATCCGCGCTCGCCCCGCCGCGTTCTCTGTCCGGCTGTTGAGAGTTTCATCGCTTCCCTCACTTCCGTTCCTGTTCCGAAGTCACCGCGAGGGTTTTCGGGAGGGGCGGGACCGCGCGCCCGCCCCAGCCTTATTCACACGCGCCCGAATCAGTGCTGATTCGGCGGCGGCGCGACGCGCGCGACACCCGGCATGAGCGGCAGCAGATCGGCTGCGTGATCGCGCACGGGAAGCTGCGCGACCTTGTTCGACGAACCGGTCTTGGTCGCCTCGACCTTCGGCGCGTCAGTCTTCGGCGCGTCGGACTTCGGCGCTTCCTTCGTCTCGCCCTTGGCGGGCGCGGTCGCCGGCGTCGTGGTCGCCGGCGTCGTGGTCGTCGGCGTGGTCGTCGAAGGGGCGTGCGCGTTCGCGCTGCCCGTCGCGTCGCCGGTCGAGTAGCCGCTCGCGCCGTTGATGCCTTCGCCCTTGGGCTCGACGCCGAGGGGCGAGCCGTTCTGCAAGCCGTCGAGACCGCGCAGGCGCGGCAGGTCGTCCGGGCTCACGGGCTTGACGAGCTGCGCCGTCATGATGAAGACCAGCTCCGTCTCCTGCTTCATGTAAGACTTCGACTTGAAGAGCGCGCCAATCACGGGGATGTCGCCCGCGATGGGAACCTTCGAGAGCGAGCGGTTCTCCGTGTTGTCGAGCAGGCCGGCGAGCGCGAACGACTGCCCGTCGCGCAGCTCCAGCCCGGTCTTCGCGCGGCGCGTGCTCAGCCCGGGGATGACGAAGCCGTCAACCTTGACGCCGTTGGCGAAGTCAATCGTCGAGACTTCGGGCTCGAGCTCCAGGCGTATGTGATCCTCGTCGATGATCGTCGGCTTGAAGTTGAGGCGCACGCCGTACTCCTTGAACATGACGGTGATGCTCGCCCTGTTGCTGCCGCCCGTGTCCTGCACGACGGGCACGGGGAACTCGCCGCCCGCGAGGAAGCTCGCCTGCTGCCCGTCCATCGCGACGAGGTTCGGCTCGGCGAGCAGCCGCAGCGCGCCCTGCGTCTGCATCGCGCGGATCATGCCCATCGTGTTGCCGCCCATGACGAAGAGGTTGAGCGCGTTGGTGAACGTGCCCGACATCGCGCCGCCGATCACGTCGCCGAGCGAGCTCGGACCCGAGCCCGAGTTCATGTAGCCGCCGGTGCCGTTCGCCCCCTGGTAGGCGTAGGACGTGCCGAGGTCTTTCATCCGGCTGCGGTTGACTTCGGCGACGCGCACCTGGAGCTGCACCTGCGCCACGTTCTTGACGGGCGACGCCAGCATGTTGACGGTCTGGAAGCCCGCCGCCTTGACGACCTGCTCCGCCTGCTGCGCGACGACGGGGTTCGTCACGCTCCCGGAGATGACGACCGAGCCGTTCGCCTGGCTCAAGCGGATGTCGTCTTTGGGGAAGAGCGCGCGAATCTGCGAGTCGATGAGCGAGAGGTTCGCGCGGACGAACACGTCGAAGACGAGGAACTTGCCCGTGTCCTTCTCCCACGCGATGAAGTTGACCTGCCCGAACGCCTTGCCGTTGACCAGCACCTGATCGGGCGCGACGAGCACCGCCTCAGCCACGTCCGGGTTCGACACGGAGAAGCGACCAATCTTGCGGTCGAAGTTAATGACCCGCGACTGACCGACGAGCACGTTGATCGCGATTGCGTCCTTCGGCGGGTTGGCGAACGAGGCGGGGACCGAAGTCTCCTGCGCGTGTGCGACCGACGACAGGCTCAGCAGCGTGAGCCCGATCAGCGCGGTCATCAGGGGAACTAGGCGGCGTGTCGTCTGCATGATTCAAGCTCCTTTGCTAAAACAGTAAGCAGTAAGCAGTGAGCAGTTGAAAGCAAATGGCGAAGAGCGCGCAGCTTTGTAAGCGGCGGGCGGCGAGCAATCTTTTCCGACTGCTCACTGCTCACCGCTCACCGCTCACTGTGGAAAATCAACGCTCCGCTTCTTCGAGCCCTCGATCACCTCGACCGAGTGCTTGGGCGGGGGCGGGGGCTGAGGCGCGGCTTGCGCGGCGGGCTTCTCCTCCTTCACCGGCGCGGCGCGCACCGCGTGGTGCGGGGTGACGGGCTGCGCGGTACGGGGCTGCTCGCTCTTCATCGTGCCGGGGTCGGGGACGGGCGCGGCGTGCTCGCCGCCGAGCAGGCGCCGCTTGTTGACGCCCTCGGTCTGCTCGTCGTCCTGATCGACGGCGTTGCGCATCACGAGCTGCAACTTCCCTTCGGTCGCGGCGAGCGCGAGCTTCTCCGCCTGTTCGGGCGTCACCTGCAAGGTCACGGCTTTGACGCTTTCGGGCTCGCGCTCCGACTTCGGCTTGTCGATGTTCTGCCCGTTGGCGAGCACCTTGATGTTCTGCAGGACGATCTTCGAGATCGGGTCCTGCTGCGCGGAGCTCTCCGCCGGGTTGATGACGACCACGACGTCAACGAGCGCGCCCGGCATGATGAAGCCGGAGACGCCTACCACGTCGTCAACCTTGACGGTCATCGCGCGGTAGCCTTCCGGGATCATCGCCGACAAGCCGCCCGCCGAGCCTTCCGGCGCGAGCTTGAAGTCCGTGATCGGCTCGCGCCCGGCGATGGCGACGACGGCGACACGCCCCACCAGCTTGTCGGGCGACTCGAAGACGCCGTCGGGCGTCGCGCCGCGCGGGAACTGCACGGTCTCGAGCTGCTCGGCGATCAGCTTCTCGCCGGGGTTGATCGCGATCTTCGCGACCACCACGTTCGACAGGTTCTTCGCGTAAGCCTGCGCGCCCGACAGGTAGCGGCTCACGGACATCGCCGCGACCAGACCGAAGAGCACCGCGCCGCCGAGCACGATGACGAATCGTTTGTTCCTCATTTCCCGAACCTCCTCCGAGGCTGTCGAACCGAAAGATCGAAGACGCGACCCGCGCGAGTCGCCGTGCGCGTCACGCGCGGAAGATCGCCAGCGAGATCAGACTGCCGAAAGTGATCGCCACGCCGTAAGGGATCGTGCGCCCGCGCTCAGCCGGCACGGAGAAGCGCGGCATCTCCCAGCCGGGCAGCAGCCCGACGAAGATTTGCGCCACGCGCCACAGCGTCTCCCTGACGAAGCCGCCGCGCACCATCGTCACGACCGCGAGCAGGCCGCCCGTGAGCACGACCGTCAGAAACGTCGGGATGACGAGCGGCGCGCCGACGACCGCCCCGATCGCCGCGAACAGCTTCACGTCGCCCGCGCCCATCGCGCCGAAGACGTGCAGCACGAACATCAAGACGAACGCCAGCGCGCAACCGCCCGCGCTCGCCCACGCGCCCGCCGCGCCGGAGTAGATCGTGTTGACCGTTAAGCCCCCCGCGAGCGTGGCGAGGACGAAGGCGTTGGGGATGCGGCGGTAGCGCGAGTCGTAATAGGTGATGAGCGCCGCCAGCGGGACTAGCAGCGCGTAGCTGACGGTTGTGGGGGCTCCGAACATCTCTTCTCGTTAACTCCGCGTGCGATCTGTCGTCGCCGAATCTCGTCGTGAAAAAGTTGATCGAAAAATGCGATCCGAAAACTATTGCGCTGAGGAGGGCTGCCGAAAAAGTGTGGAGGCGCGCCCGGTTCGCGTCGCGCGTGCCGCACGCGCCTCCAACGCAGTCAGCATTCTTCAGGGGGTGCTGACGATCTTCGAGGCGAGATCGCCGATCTTCGTCCCGATGTTGGTGCCGAGCGTGGTGAACGCCGTAATGACGGCGAGCGCGACGAGCGCAGCCGCCACGGCGTACTCCGAAAGCTCAAGCCCCGACTCGTCCTTGATGAACCGCTTGAACATGACTTGCTCCTTCGCTCCTATCGCCGCCCAGCGGCGGGTGTTGTCTCGACTAGCCAGCGATCTTCGCGGCGAGCGCGCTGATCTTCGTGCCGATGTTCGTGCCGAGGGTCGTGAAAGCGGTGATGACCGCCAGCGCCACGAGCGCCGCCGCGACCGCGTACTCCGAAAGCTCCAAACCCGTCTCGTCGCGCATGAACTTCTTGATCATCGTCTTTGCTCCTTCTCCAAAATTTTCCGTCCAGACTCTCCGCCCGAACTGCCCGGCGATCCCGCGTTGCCACCCGCATTCAATCGCCGCGCGGCGGACTCTGCCCCGCACACCTCACAAGGCGCGTGCCACTCGCCGCGAAAACGAAAAAAGCCAGCGTTTCGCTGGCTCGCATCCGAATCCACTCGTTCGCGCTGTCAACGCGCGGCGACAACCCGAGGCGTCGCGTCGGGCGCGGTGACAACCCTCCCCGCCGATCAAGCTTCACGACGAGAGCGACTTAACCGCCTGTCGCCCGCGGTTGACAGACTTCGAGGAAGATTTAACGGTCGGCAACGACACGTGGCGCGCGCCCGCGCTCTTCGTGCGAGGCGCGCGCGTGTTGATTGTCCGACGAGTGCGCGCGCGTCGCGTCGTTCGCTGCGCGGCGTGCGCGCGTCGCCTGAATGTTTGTCGGGTGCGTGGCGCGCGGTCGCGCGGGTTCAGGAGGGGAGTTGAAGGCGTGGCTGGTTTTCGTCTTGGAGGAAGTCGCCGATGTTGATGGCGAGGCGCTTGAGCTTCTTGTAGAGCGTCTGCCGCGAGCCGAGTCCGAGCGCCGTCGCCGCGCGCGCGACGTTATAGTCGTGCAGCCTCAGCGCCTCGGTGATGACGCGGCGCTCGAAGTCGTCGAGCATGTTTTCGAGCGGGACGGGAGACGACTGCGAGCCGTCTTCGCCCGCCGTCGCGGCGTGCTCTTGTCGCGGGCGGATGCGCGGGCTGATGTCGTCGGCGGTGATCGGCTTGCCCTCGTCCGCGTAGAGCACGAGCCGCTCGATCTCCGCGGCGAGTTCGCGGACGTTGCCGTGCCAAGGATAATTTTGCAGCACGCGGATCGCCTCGACGCTGATCCCGGCGACGGCGCGGTCGTTGCGGCGCGAGTAGTAGGTGAGGTAGTGCGAGATGAGCGCGGCGGTGTCCTCGGGGCGCTCGCGCAGCGGCGGCACTTCGAGCGTGAGCGCGGCGACGCGGTAGTAGAGGTCTTCACGGAAGCGACCCTCCCGCGCTTCGCGCTCCAAGTCCTTGTGCGTTGCGGCGACGACGCGGACGTTCACCTTGCGCGGCGACTTCTCGCCGAGCGTGTGCACTTCACCTTCCTGGAGGAAGCGCAGCAGCTTCGGCTGAAGCGCAAGCGGCAGGTCGCCGATCTCGTCGAGGAAGAGCGTGCCGCCCTCCGCGGCGCGGACGAGCCCCTCGTGATCCGCGTGCGCGCCCGTGAACGCGCCCTTGCGGTGACCGAACAACAGACTCTCGATCAGATCGGCAGGCGCGGCGGTGCAGTTGAAGGGGATGAACGGCGCGGCGGCGCGGCGGCTGCGACGATGAACGGCGCGCGCGATCAGCTCTTTGCCCGTGCCCGACTCGCCCTGGATGAGCACCGTCGAATCGGAATCCTTGATGCGCTCGACGGCGCGCGCAAGCTCCGACATCCGGCGGCTCACGAAGACCATGCCGGGCAGCGCGGCTGAAGCGACGACGGTCGCCGCCTGACTTACTCGCACCGCCTCCTGCCGCTGCGTCTCTTCGCGCAGCCGCGCGTGCGCGTGTGCGAGCTGTGCGACCTCCGCCAGCAGTCGAAGCTCACACGCCTGACGCTCGGTGAGCGGTCGCACGAAGCGCCCGTAGATCGCAGCGCCTTCGCGCGTTTCGCACGAAGCTGCGAGCACGAGGCAGATCGAGCGGTCGCCCGCCTTCGTCCGCTGCGCCTCGCCCGACGCGGACAGAACTGCGGCGACTTCCGACTCCGCCTCCGCGATCTCTTCCTGCTCAAGCCCCTCGACCCAGTTGAGTCTCGGCGGCTCGCCGAGCTTCTGCGCGAAGGTCGCGAGACCGTATGTCTGCGCGGTCGCGTCTACGGTCAGGGCGACCTTTAGCATGACATCGTAGAGCAGATCGGTGCCGGTCGTCGCAGCCCTCCGCAGCGCACAGACC
>JAIVGV010000519.1 GCA_020201365.1 Acidobacteriota bacterium | reverse complement strand
GCCGTAGTCCTCGTCCACCGGCGTGTAAACGACGCCGAGCGAGCGCGCGTACAATTCGCGCTTCTGCTCTTCCGAGACTTCGCCGAGCCATTCGGCGCGATCCGCCACGCCGAGCGACGCGGCGAGCGCGCGCGCGTCTTCGAGGCTCGCGCCGCCGCCCGACGCGCCCGCGAACTTCACGCGCACGGGTTCGCGCGTTTGCGCGAGCGCGGCGACGGCGAGCGCCTGCCGCTTGATCGGATCAACGCGGCTGGGGAAGAAGAAGTAATCGCTCGCCTCGTCGCAGTAGAAATCTTCGGCGCGGGGCGGCGGGTGGTAGAGCGGCGTCGAGTCGAGCGCGCAAAAATTTTGCAGGCGCGCCGAGACGTTGCGCGAGATCGTGAAGACGCGGCGCGCTTCGGGGATGAGCGCGCGGTCGGCGTGGCGTACAGCGTCGCGGACGCGCGCGCCGCTCGCGTAGTTGTGGAGATCGCCGAGCGGCTCGTCCCAGAGATCGTAGGCGGGGCGGTGCTGGTGCGCGAGCCAGAGGACTTTGTTGGCGTGCGGGACGAGGTAGGCGGGGAAGCGCACGCCGACGACTAAATCAACGCGCGCGCCCGCGACTTCCGAAACGTCGAGCAGGCGCGCGGCGAGCATCGCGTCGAGGATTCGTTCGGGGGGGTACCACTTGAAGGGGAGGGCTGTGGCTTCCGCCTCGTTACCTGCGGCGCGCAGCGCGGCGACGAGCCCCGCGACGAGAGCCTCCGCGCCGCCGCGCACGAAGGGGGTTTGCACGGTGGCGACAAGAATTCTCATGCGCGGGTTTCAGACCGTAAAGAGTTTTCGGCTGTGGGCTGATTCGGTGAACGTCGCGGGTGAGTGTGCGCGAGCGCGCGCGGGCGAGTCAACTTCGCGTCGCGGGAGTTCTGCGGAAGAGTTTGCGGAGCAGCCCCGAGAGTTGTCTCAGGGCGTTACGAAAAAAACCGTGGCGCGGCGGCGGCTCGTCCGCCTCTAGCGCGCGCGCCTCGGCTTCGAGCGACGTGAAGAACTGCGAAGCCATCATCTTCGCCGCGCCCTGAATCATGCGCTGCCCGACCGAGGCGATTGTCCCGCCCGCCTGCACGTCGCCGCTGTAGCGGACGGCGGTCAATGCTTCGCCGCGCGCTTCCAAGTCGAGATCGCCCGCGCCCTTGACGAAGCCCGGCTGCCCCTTGCCCTCGACGACGAGGCGGTAGTGTTCGGGCTCGCGCACGTCCTCGATCTTCACCGTGCCCTTGAAGACGCCCTTGATCGTCCCGACGCCCGCGCGCAAGGTCGCCGCGAAAGTGTTCTCGCCCGTCGCCTCCAACTGCTCGCAGCCGGGGATGCAGCGCTGCAAGACGGCGGGATCGAGCAGCGCGCGAAAAACTTTCTCGCGCTTCGCTCTTATTTCATGAGTCCCCTCGATCTTCATGCGGCTCTCGACAGCGCGGCTGCTATCGCGCGGCGCGTGTGGACGCGCGCGAGGTGCCGTCGGTATTCGGCGGAGGCGTAGAGGTCGGAGTTGGCGTCAACGCCTTCGTCAGCGTGCGCGGCCGCGTCGGCGATTGCTTGCGCGTCGAGCGTTTTGCCGACGAGAAGTTGCTCGACGCCGCGCGCGCGATAAGGTTTCGCGGCGACGCCGGTGAGCGCGACCGCGGCGGAGTCGCACGCGCCCGCGGCGCCAAGCGTGAGCGAGACGGCGACGCCGACGACGGCGAAGCCGGACGCGGGCTGGTGGACTTTGCGGTAAGCCTGACCGGTGCGCGCGGGCGCGGCGGCGACGCGAATCTCGCGCAGTATCTCGTCGGGCGCGAGCGCGGTCGTGAGCATGTCAACGAAGAAGTCCGAGACTTTGATCGTGCGCTCGCCGCGCTTGCTGACGGCGACGAGTTCGGCGTCGAGCGCGAGGACGGCGGCGGGGAAGTCGCCCGCCGGGTCTGCGTGCGCCAAACTCCCGCCAATCGTCCCGCAGTTCCGCACCTGCACGTCGCCGATTGTTCCGGCGCATTCGGGCAAAAGCGGGCAGACCTTCTTCAGCAGATCGCTCGACTCGATCTCGTAGTGGGTGGTGCGCGCGCCGATGCGAATCTGCCCGCCGTCCTCGCGTACATACGCGAGGTCTTTGATGCGCCCGATGTCCACGAGCAGCGCGGGCTGCGCGAGCCTGAGCTTCATCGCGGGGAGCAAACTGTGACCGCCCGCGAGAATCTTCGCGTCGTCTGAGCGGGACGCGAGAAGCGACAGAGCTTCGTCGAGCGTCGCGGGCGCGGCGTAGTCGAATGGTGCTGGGATCATCTGCTTATCACCTTCGTGTCAACCTGCTGAAAACGAATCGGACTGGCGTCGTCGGTGACGCCTACTGAACGGGACGCCACTGCGTCAGCATCACGTCCGCGGCGGTGTAGAGTGCCGTCGCTTCGCGCTGGTAGCGCACCCAGTAGGCGACGCGCGCTTCGCCCTGCTTGACCTCGTAGAGCGTCAGCCTCACGCCTTGCTCGGGCAGCAGTATTGTGTCGGCGTACTCCGCGAACGCCCCGGAGCCTGTGCCGACGCCGCGGCTGAGCGCCGACGCTGCGAAGCTCACGCGGTTAACGGTCTGGTTCTCCCAAGACAGCTTGAAGACGGGCGCGGGCGGCGGCGTCGCGATCTTTTTCGCCGCGCCGCGCCGCTTAGTGAACGACGCGCCGCCCGCCTTGCCGGGCTGCGGCGCTGAGGCGAAGCGGACGGAGAGTTCGCCGGGCGCGAAGCCGTGATGCCAGGGTCGGATGCTGCCGAAGACGTTTCCCGTGAACGGGGACGGTATCGCCGCCTGCGGCGTGAGGCGGTAGGCGTCCGCCGTGAACTGCGCGCCGAAGCGCCGATCCACGATCTCCGTGATGGAAACGTCCAGCGTGTTTCGCGCGCGCGTGACGCGGTTCGCGGGCGAGCGGCGGATGAAGCACCGGATGATCGGCGTCGAGGTGTTGGAGTCTTC
>JAIVGV010000307.1 GCA_020201365.1 Acidobacteriota bacterium | reverse complement strand
GAGATGCCCCACGTCGTGCCGCTCATCGCGTTCCTGCGCACGAAGATCAGCGGGAAGGGCAGGTAGAGCCACCACTCCAGGCGGGGGAAGCGGCGCAGGAGCGGCGAGCGCACGGGGAAGACGAGGAAGAGGTGCAGGAGCAGGAAGAAGGCGAGCGGCGTGACGAGCGGACCGAGGTACATCAGGAAGGCGAGCGGCGCGGGCAGCCCCGCGTACCAGTGGAACGCCATCGGCGGGATGAAGACGGCGAAGAGCAGCGCGAGCAGCAGCGCCTGCTTGTCGTCGGGCTTGAGGAGGAAGACCGCGAGACCCGTCGCGAAGCAGACGGCGGGCAGCAGCACGACGAGCGCGAAGAGCGTGAGCCACCGGCTGGCGGGCACGGGCCGCGTCCGCAGCTCGAGCCTCTCGTCGCGCCCGCCGCGGCGCACCGTGAGCGCGTAAGCAGTGCCCGGCGCGAGGCTGGCGACCGTCGAGCGCGAGCCTTCCGCGACGGGTCGGTCGTTAATCGCAACGACCTCGTCGCCCGGCTGAAGCGCTGCCGCCTCGTCGCCAGCCGCCCCCACCAGCACGCGATCGCCGCGCCGCGTCGCCTCCCAGCCCGTGTCGCTCCGGTTCAGTCGCAGCGACTGGTAGGCGTTCGTCGCCGCATAGGCGCACATCACGGCGTAGAAGCAGCAGACGACGATGACGCGGGGGCGCAAGCGCATACGACCGATGCCCGCAAACCCGGCGGGCGCGGCGCGCGCATCTTAACAGACTTTCGCGCGCAGCTTAACAACCGCGCGGGGCAGGACGGGCGTGGAAACTGTTACACTGCCCCGCGCGGACGAACCCGCGCCGCCCGAGACGATCACGCGATGACTTGGCGACCGCCGAACCGCACCCGCCACGAGCTGCCCGCGACGCACCACCCGTCGCGCGAAGAAGCCGCGCGCGCGCTTCTGTTCCAGCCGATCCGCGTCGGCGCGTGTCTGCTCGAAGAGCGCACGTGGGTTCCCGCGATGGTGCCTTGGCGCGCGACCGAGGACGGCTTCGTGACGCGCGAGAATCTGGAATGGTACGCGCGCTTCGCCGAAGGGCAGCCGGGCGCGATTGTGGTCGAGGCGACGGGCGTGCGCGACATCCCTTCGGGACCGCTGCTGCGGATCGGTCACGACCGCTTCCTCCCCGGCTTGCGCGATCTCGTCGCGGCGGTGCGGCGCGCGGGCGGCGGACGCACGCGCCTCTTCATACAGATCATAGACTTCCTCGCAGTCAAACGCCGCCCCGATCCCGCCAAGTTCTTCGCGCGCTTCCTGGACATCACCGAGCGCCACCGCCGCGCACTAGCCTTAGCGACTGAGGACGAGAGTTGGACGGGGGCGGACGACGCGCGCGTGCGACAGTTTCTCGCCGCGTCGCCCGGCGGGCTGATCGAAAGAGTTTTGGACGAGCGCGAGCTTGAGTCGCTGCGCAAGGGCTACCGCGAGCGCGTCACGGACACGCACCTCGCGCACATCGCGGAGCTGCCGGGAGTCCTCCCCGCGATCTTCGCCGGCGCCGCGCGGCGCGCGCGCGAGGCGGGGTTCGACGGCGTGGAGCTGCACTACGCGCACGCCTACACGATGGCTTCGTTCCTCTCGGCTTTGAACGACCGCGCGGACGGCTACGGCGGCTCGCGCGAAAACCGTGTGCGGCTCCCGCTCGAAGTTTACGCGGCGGTGCGCGCTTCGGTGGGCGACGATTACACGGTCGGCGTGCGCTTCCTCGGCGACGAGGTGATCGAGGGCGGGAGTCGGCTCGAAGACGCGATCTACTTCGGGCGCGAGTTCGCGCGCGCGGGCTTCGATTATTTGTCGCTCTCGAAGGGCGGGAAGTTTGAGGACGCCGAGCAGCCGAAGGTCGGGCACGCCGTCTATCCCTACACGGGAGAGAGCGGCTACGAGTGCATGCCGACGGCGCTCTCGGACGCGCGCGGTCCCTTCGGTCGCAGCGTCCCGCTCGCCGCCGCCGTCAAGCGCGCGGTGAACGACGACGGCGACGCGACGCCCGTCGTCACCACGGGCGGCATCTGCACGTTCGATCAGGCGGAAGAGATTTTGCGCCGCGGCGAGGCGGACATCGTCGGCGCGGCGCGGCAGTCGCTCGCCGACCCGGACTGGTTTCTTAAAGTGCGAACGGGGCGCGGCGCGCAAGTCCGCCGCTGCACCTACACCAACTACTGCGAGGCGCTCGATCAGGCGCACAAGCAGGTGACGTGCAAGCTCTGGGATCGGGCTCGGCTCGACGAGCCGGGCGTCGCGCTCAGCGCCGACGGGCGGCGCAGACTGCTGCCGCCGAAGTGGGAAAGACAAAACGATGAACGATGAACGATGAACGATGAAGTGAAGACGGCATGTCTTACCTCATCGTTCCGCGCTCCGACTTCATCCTTTCCGCCTCATACGCCGCGACGAACGCGGGGTCGCGGCGGCGCAGGTTCTCGTAAGTCACCTTCTTGCTGCGCGTCATCAGCGAGAAGGCGAAGGGGAGCGGCGCGAGGTGCACGTAGTCTTTCATGTGCTCGAACCAGACGAGGCTCTCGTATGCCGCGCGCTGGTACTCCTCGACGACCGGCTTGCGCGCGCGCTCGAACTCGGCGAGCGCCGCGGTGACGCCCCGCGTTTCGTCGAAGGCGCGGGCGAGCGCGATTGAGTCTTCGAGCGCGAGCTTCGTGCCCGAGCCGATGGAGAAGTGCGCCGTGTGCAGCGCGTCGCCCAGGAGCGCGACGTTCTCGAACTGCCAGCGGGCGTTTCGGACGAGCAGGAAGTTGATCCAACGGGAGTTGTTCGACAAAAGCTCGTGCCCGCCGAGGTCGCGCGAGAAGACCCCGCCGAGGTACGCGCGCGTCTCCCCGTCCGACATCGCCGCGAAATCCGCCGCGCGCCACGTTTCCGCGTCGCACTCGACGATGAAGGTGCTCGTCTCCGCGTCGAACTTGTAGGAGTGCGCGGCGAAGACTCCGGCGGCGTCCTCGCGGAACGTGAGCGTGAGCCCGTGGAAGAGCCGCCGCGTGCCGTACCAGACGTACTTGTTGGCGCGCACGCTCAAGGAAGGCTCGAACCGCTCGCGGTAGCGCTCGCGCGTCGCGCTGTTCACGCCGTCCGCGCCGACGAGCAGATCGCAGTCGCGCAAAAGCTCAACGTCGGCGACCTCCTCGCGGAAGCGCAAGGCGACGCCGAGCTCTTCGCAGCGCGCTTGCAGGATGTTCAGCAGCTTGATGCGCGCGATGCCGGAGAACTTGTTGCCGCGGATCGTGACACGCTCGTCGCGGTGCACCACGTCCACGTTGTCCCAAGTCGCGAACGCGCGCGTGATCTCACTGTACGTCGGCTCGTCGCTGTCGCGCAGGTACGAGAGCGTCTTGTCGGAGAAGACGACGCCCCAGCCGAAGGTCGCGTCCGGCGGGTTGCGCTCGAAGACCGCGATCTCGTGCCTGCCGGCTCGCGCCTTCATCAACAGCGCGAAGTAGAGCCCGGCGGGTCCGCCGCCGATGACGTTGATCTTCATGTGGTAGGCAGTAGGCAGTAGAACAGCCGTCCTTTGTACAGGCTGATTACTGACTGCTGATTGCTGACTACTCTTTCAACAACTCGCGCGCGATGATCAGCTTCTGAATCTCGGACGTGCCCTCGTAGATGCGGAGCGCGCGGATGTCGCGGTAGAGGCGCTCGACGACCGCGCCGCGGACGAGTCCCGCGCCGCCGTGAATCTGGACGGCTTCGTCAATGATGCGCTGCGCGGCTTCCGTGGCGTAGAGCTTGGCTTCGGAGGCGGCGCGCGTGAGGGCGGAACTGTCGGCTGTCGCTTCGCCGCGCTCGGCGGCGTCGCGCGCGTAGGCGGCTCGATAGACGAGCAGGCGCGCGGCGTCGAGCTCGGTCGCCATCTCGGCGAGCTTCGCCTGGACGAGCTGGAAGGAGGAGATCGGCGCGCCGAACTGTCTGCGACGCTTGGCGTGGGCGATCGCCTCGTCGAGCGCGCGCCGCGCCATGCCGCAGGCGGCGGCGCCGACCGACGGGCGGAAGACGTACATCGTCCGCATCGCGAGCGGGTGACCGTCGCCCTCGTCGCCGACGCGATCTTCGGCGGGCACGCGCAAGTTGTTGAACTCGATCTCGCCGATGGGGTGCGCGCCGATGAGCTGCGTGCGCTCGCGCACGGAGAAGCCGGGCATGCGCGCGCTGACGACGAACGCCGACAGCTCCGCGCGACCGTCGGCGCGCGTGCCGGTGCGCGCGAAGACCGTGTAGAAGTCCGCGACTCCGGCGTTGGAGATGAGGCGCTTGCGACCGTCGAGCACGTAGGCGTCGCCTTCGAGGCGGGCGGTCGTCGAGACGGCGGAGACGTCCGAGCCCGCGTCAGCCTCCGTGAGCGCAAACGCCGCGACGGCGCGACCCGCGGCGGCGCGCTCGATCCAGAACTCGCGCACGTGGGCGGGCGCGGCGAGGCTCACGGCGTAGGTGCCCAAGCCCTGCATGACGAACGCGGCGTCGGCGAGCGCCGAAGAGTAGGCGAGTTCTTCGCGGACGATGCAGAGCGAGCGCACGTCTAACGGCGCGTCGCGGCGCACGCAGAAGCGCAGCAGGTCGGCTTCGGCGAGCAGCGCGACGAGCGAGCGGAAGTCCTCGTCGGTCGCCTCCTCGGCTCGCGCCGCGTGCGGCTCGATCTCGCGCCACACGAAGCTCGCCGCGCTCGCCGCCAGACGGCGGTGATCGTCGGTGAAGAAGGGGGCTTGATCGGTGAAGCGATCCATAAAAGTAGTGGGCGGTAGGCGGTTAAAGCATGAAGACCATTCTTTGGTTCCCGTCCTCGCTGCCTACCGCCTGCCGCCCGGCGCCTACTTGAATTCCGTCGCGCGCTTCGACGCGAAGGCTTCGTATGCCTCGCGGAAGTCCGGGTGCTGCATACAGACGGCTTGCGCCTGCGCCTCCCATTCGAGCGCGGTGTCGAGCGAGACGTGCAGCTCGCGGTTGATGAGTTCCTTCGTCATGGCGAGACCGAAGGCGGGACCCCGCGCGAGCCGCAGGGCGAGCGCGCGCGTCTCCGCCTCGAGCTGATCCGGCGCGACGACGCGGTTGTAGAGTCCGATGCGCTCCGCCTCTCGCGCCGAGATGAAGTCGCCGGTGTAGAGAAGCTCCGCGGCTCGCGCCAGACCGACGAAGCGCGGGAGCAGGAACGCCGCCCCCATGTCCGCGCCGGAGAGCCCGACGCGGACGAACAGAAAAGCGATCTTCGCCTCTTCCGACGCGAGGCGGATATCCGACGCGAGCGCGATGCACGCGCCCGCGCCCGCGACCGTGCCGTTAAGACTCGCGACGACGGGCTTGCGCAAGGCGCGCATGTTGCGGACGAGCTCGCAGGTGAGCCGCGTGAATTCGAGGTGACCCGCCACGTCCATCGTCTGCAGGTCGGCGATGATGTCGCGCACGTCGCCGCCCGAACAGAACGCGCGCCCCGCGCCGGTGACGACGACCGCGCGCACCCCGCGCTCGTCTTGCAGCGCGGCGAACGTCGCGGTCAGCTCTCGATAGACCTCGAACGTGAGCGCGTTCAGACGCTCCGGTCGGTTCAAAGTGATCCGCGCCACGCCGTCGCGCGCTTCGTAGAGGAAACTTTCGGGAGACAACATAAGAGCCGTGACAGGTAAACGGTGACGGGAACGGAAATGATTTTATCCCGTCACCCGTCACCTGTCACTTGTCACTAGAGTACGGCTGTCGCCTCGATCTCGACCTTCGCGCCGTCTTCGAGCAGGCTGCGGACTTCGACGAGCGTCATCGCAGGGTAGTAGTCGCCCATCAGCGCGCGGTAGCGTTCGCCCACTTCGCGCGCGCGCGCGAGATATTCCTGTTTGTCCGTGACGTAGATCGTCATGCGCCCGACGCTGCCCGGCGCGCCGCCCGCATCATTGACGACCGCGAGCACGTTCGCCAGCGCGCGCGCGAACTGCTCGACGAAATCTTCCGAGACGATCCGCTGCCGCTCGTCCCAGGCGATCTGCCCGGCGACGAACAGCACGCCGACGCCCGGCGGCGTCAGCACGCCGTTCGCGTACCCGCGCGGGCGACCCAAAGATTCGGGGTTGATGATCTTCATAGAGTGAGCGGTGAGCGGTGAGCGGTGAGCAGTGAAAGCAGCGTGTCTTGATTGCTTACTGCTTACCGCTCGCTGCTCGCTAATAAAGAACTGTCCCGCCGTCCACGTTGATCGCCTGACCGTTGATGCCGCGCCCCTCGTCCGACGCGAGCAGGAGCGCGACCGCGGCGACCTCTTCCGAAGTGACGAGCCGCTGCTGCGGCGACTGTCGCCTGATCGCTTCGAGCGCGTCCGCGGCGGGTCGTCCGGTCTTCTCTTCGATGTTGCGCAGCGCGCGCGTCGTCATCTCCGTGTCCACGTAGCCGGGGCAGACGGCGTTGACGGTCACGCCCTTCGCGGCGACTTCGAGCGCGAGCGAGCGCGTCAAGCCGAGGACGCCGTGCTTCGAGGCGGCGTAAGCCGAGATGTACGGCGCGCCGGTCTTGCCCGCAATCGAGGCGACGTTGATGACGCGCCCCCAGCCGCGCTCAAGCATCGCCGGCAGCGCCGCGCGCGTGCAGAGGAACGTGCCCGTCAGGTTGATCGCCAGATGCCGCTGCCACATCTCTTGGTCGGTCTTCAGGAACGGCGCGCTCTCGGCGACGCCGGCGTTGTTCACCAGCACGTCGCACCCGCGCCCGAATTTCTCCGCGACCGACGCGAACGCGCGCGCGACCTCGTCGGCGTTTGAAACGTCGCACGTCGCGTGCAGCGTCTCGACGCCGCACTCCTCCGCGATCTCCGCCGCCGCGCGCTCGACCTCAGCCGACGTGCGCGCGAGAAGCGCGACGCTCGCGCCCTCACGCGCGAACGCCAAGGCGACGGCGCGACCGATGCCGCGACCGCCGCCCGTGATGACTGAGAGCCTGTTGTCGAGCTTCTTCATTACGACTTCGCGTCGCGCGGCGGGCGTCGCTCCAGGAACGCGCGGACGCGCTCGCGGGCGTCGCGGGTGGCGAAGCATTGCAGTTGCGCCTCGGTCTCGTACTGGAGCATGCGGTCGAGGCTCGCGGCTTCGCTCACATAGACGGCGTGCTTGGCGGCGGCGATTGCCTGCGGCGGCGCGTCGCGCAGCCGGAGGGCGAGGCGGCGCGTCTCGGCGGCGAGTTCGGAGTCCTTGACGACGCGGTTGACGAGTCCGAGTTCGTAGGCGCGGCGCGCGTCCAGAGCGTCGCCGAGGAAGAACATCTCGCAGGCGATGTTCGACGGCACGGCGCGCGGGACGAAGTAGGAGCCGCCCCAGTCCGGGTGCAAGCCGACCTTGACGAAGGACTGGCTGAAGGCGGCGGACTCCGACGCGATCCGCAGATCGCACGCGAGCGCGACGTTGAAGCCCGCGCCGTATGCCGCGCCGTTGACGGACGCCACGACGGGCTTGGTCGCCTGCCGTATCGCGTGGACGACGCGGCGACCCGCGCCGAGCAGTCGCGCGAACTCTTCGGCATCGTCACGCCGCATCAGCTCCGCCATGTAGTCAACGTCCGCGCCCGCGCAGAAGGCGCGCCCCGCGCCGGTGATGACGACGACGCGCACGTCCGCGTCGCCGCCCGCCTCCTCGACCGCCTCCGCCAGATCGCGCCGCATGTGACCGACGAAGGCGTTGAGCTTTTCGGGTCGGTTCAGCGTGACGGTCGCCACGCGGTCGGCGTACTCGACTGTGATGTGCTCGTACATGGGACAGCTTTCAGTTTTCAGTTTTCGGTTTCAGACAGATGATGACCGCGCGCGCGTCGCCTCAACCCTTCCGGCTGAAAACTGAAAACCGAAAACTGAAAACTACTTGCCTCTAAAGTTGGGCTTGCGCTTCTCCGTGTACGCCGCGAGCCCTTCGCGTGCGTCTTCGGAGAGGAAGAGCTGTTGTTGGAGTTCGCGCTCCAAGGCGAGGGCGGACTCGAAGGGGATTTCCGCGCCGGTCTGGACGCTGCGCTTGATGCGACCGACGGCGCGCGAGGCTCTGTCGGGCGCGGTGAACTGCCGCGCGTAGGCGAGGGCTTCGACGAGGAAGGCGACTGACGAGTCGGCTTCGATGACGCGGTTGATTAACCCTAGTTCCGCGCCGCGCTCGAAGTCGAACAGCTCGCCGGTCGCCATCAGCTCAATCGCGCGCGACTTGCCGACGGCGCGCGCGAGCCGCTGCGTGCCGCCCGTGCCGGGGAGCACGCCCAGAGAGACTTCGGGCAGACCCATCTTGCCCGCGCCACGGCGCGCGACGCGAATGTCCGCCGCGAGGGCGACTTCGAGTCCGCCGCCGACGCAGTGTCCGTTGATCGCGGCGACGACGAGCTTGGGCGTCTGTTCGAGCCGCGAGAGCGTCTCGTTGGCGTGGAGGCAGAAGTAGTATTTGAACTCCGGCGTCACCTCGGAGAGCATCGCGATGTTCGCGCCCGCGCAGAAGAACTTCTCGCCCTGACCCGTGACGACGATGACTTGGACTGACTCGTCCATGCGCGCGGCGAGGATGGCGAGGTCGAGCTCGCGCATCATCTGGTAGCTGTAAGTGTTCGCGGGCGGATCGTTGAGCGTCATCACGGCGACGCCGTTCTCGACGCTGTAGCGCACGAGACTGACGCCCGACTCTTCTTCGTTCAGAACCTTCGCCTCTGCTTCAGCCATTTCAGTTCTCCCGATCTTGATTCTGAGTCAGTCTGTCGAGTTCCGTTCTGCTGAGTCCCGTAGGGACGAAATGTTTATAGCATTAGCAGGTAAAAGATTTCTTCCGAGCCCCGCCAGGGGCGAGCGTGTCGCTCCTACGGAGCTTAATAGATAAAGATGTGCGGCGCGGACTATAAACATGACGCTCCTACGGAGCTAGTGCCGACGCGTTTCTTAAAAAGAAGATGTCCAAAGATGACTTCGACGCGCGTCGGCGATCCTGCTGGGGCGCACGATAACTCAGGCGCGGGGCGCGCGCCAAACGCTGAGCGGCTCGTCCGCGCGCGGGCGCGGCGGGACGGGCGCGAGATCGCCGCCGCCCGCGAAGCCGTTGAGGAAGAGGCGCGTGACCGTCTCGACGAGATCGGCGACGGAGAGTTTTCCGCGCGGGTCGTACCAGTTGTAAATCCAGTTCATCATGCCGAAGAGCGCGTAGGTGGCGACCGTGAGGTCAACCTTGCGCGCGCCCGCGCCGCGCCGCTGCTGGACTTCCGAGAGGATGCGCCGGACGGTGCGCGTGTACTGCTGCTTTTTGCCGGAGACTTTCTCGTACATCTCGCCCGCCAGGGATTCCGCCTCGTGCGAGAGCACCTTCATCTCCGCCATGTTCGCCGCGAAGAACGAAAGATGGTTCTCGACGACGACGCGGAAGCGCTCGACCGGATCGCCGGTCTCCTTCAGACGAGCTTCGAGCCGTTCGAGCACGCGACCGAAGCAGTTGTCCTGGATGAGGAAGAGGAGTTCGTCCTTCGACGCGCAGTAGTAATAAAGCCCCGCGAGGCTGACCTTGGTCGCGCGCGCGATGTCGCGCATGGAGGTCGAGTGAAACCCCTTCTCGGCGAAGACGCGCGCGCTGGTGCGGAGGATGAACTCCAGCTTCTGATCGTAGCGCGTGAAATCTTCCGGTTGCGGATTGCGGATTGCGGACTGCGGATTGTCCTGCAAGGAGCGTGTGTTGGCGCGTTGCTGGCTCATACTCGAAGGCGCGAGGCGTTTCTCCAATCCGCAATCCGCAATCGTTAGAGTCTCACGTACTCGAACTCGAACGGCAGACCCTTGATGCCCTGCGCGGGCGGGGAGATCCAGTTGGCGATCTTGCCGGGCTCGGTGACGGGGTGCATGAGGCTGCGGACGTACTCGCGATCCGCAAGCGTCGGCAGCCACTCGTCGCGGCGGCGCTCGAACTCTTCCGCAGTGATCATCTCGCCCCGCACGTCGAAGCTGTGCCCGGCGTACTCGCCGACGTGGCGGTGGAAGCGCGTGCTCGGCAGGTACAGCCGCTCGGCGACGCCCGCGTCGGCGAGGTACTTGTTCCAGCGCGTCATGGCGCGCGCGCAGTCTTTGACGTACTCGCCGCGCAGCACTTCGTTCAAGGCGTTTCGCAAAGGCACTTCGCGCTGCGCGAGCTTGCCGTCTTCGACGACCGTGAGCGTGAAGATGTCGTCGCGGACGATGTGATCTGTGTACTGGTCTGCCTCCTTGAAGCGACCTTTGAGACCTGCGGCGAAGAAGTCCGCGGAGTTGGAGCTGAGTTCGCCGCCGAAGAGATCGAGCGAGTAGGAGAACCAGAAGTTGATGTACTTCTGGAGGATGTCGAGCGGGATGCCGCCTAAAGATCGCACGTCGCCGTCTTCGCTCGCTTTCATCAACTCGCCCGTGCGCTTGACGACGCGCCCCACCCCCGTCTCGCCGACGAAGAGGTGGTGCGCTTCTTCCGTGAGCATGAATTGGCAGGTGCGCGCGAGCGGCTCGAAGCCCGACTCGGCGAGCGCGGCGAGCTGGTACTTGCCGTCGCGGTCTGTGTACATCGTGAAGCAGTAGAAGTTGAGCCAGTCGTCGCAGGGCTGGTTGAAGGCTTCGAGGATGCGCGGCTTGTCGGGGTTTCCCGAACGACGCTCCAACAACGCCTCGGCTTCCTCGCGCCCGTCGCGCCCGAAATACTTGTGCAGCAGATAGACCATCGCCCAGAGGTGGCGACCCTCTTCGACGTTCACCTGAAAAAGATTCCTCAAATCGTAGAGCGACGGGCAGGTCTTACCCAGCTCGCGCTGCTGCTCGACCGACGCGGGCTCCGTGTCGCCCTGCGTGACGATGATGCGGCGCAACGTGTTGCGAAACTCGCCGGGCACTTCCTGATACGCCGGGTGACCGTAGTTGTCGCCGAAACCGACCTTGTAGTTTGGATCGGCGGGCTTCAGGAAGATGCCCCAACGGTAATCGGGCATCTTCACGTAATCGAAGTTCGCCCAGCCGTCGGGCTCGAC
>JAIVGV010000306.1 GCA_020201365.1 Acidobacteriota bacterium | reverse complement strand
AAGAAGCCCTTGCGGTCGTACCAGTCTTTGCGGTCGCCGCTCGCCGGCATACGCTTGTTGGTGAAGGGATCGATCCCCTTCTCGGCGGAGGCGGTGAGGAGCGCGAAGTCGAGTCGCTCGATGGGCGTCGCGCCCTCGGCGGTCAACTCCTTGCCGATGCGCTGCTCGTCCTCGAAGCCCTTGATCTCGTGGCAGCCCGCGCAGCCGTACTGCTTGATGAAGCCCGCGCCCTCGGCGGCGAGCTTCGTGTCCTCCATGTAGGAGGCGTCGGGCAGCGCGGTCTTGTTCGTGAGCGAGAAAAGATACGTGGCGATGTCGCGCGCGTCCTGTTCCGAGAGGCGGAAGTTCGGCATCACCGTCATGTTCTGCACCTGCAGCTCCGCGCCGTCGTTCGGGCACTTGGAGTTGCCGTGGATGTCGAAGACGTAGGGCTTGCCGTTCTTCTCGTAGTCCTCGCGCGTGAGATCGCGCTTCTCCTTCGGGCAGTAGGGAGCCCAGCGCTCGCGCGGGTTGTAGATCCAGCGCACCGTGTAGTCGTAGTTCTCCTTCTCGCCGACGCGCGTCAGGTTCGCGGCGAACGTGCCGCCGACCTTCTGATCGCCCTCGCCGACGGAGTGGCACGCGAGGCAGCCGATTGACTTGAAGAGCTGCTCGCCGTGCCCGGCGTTGCCCGGCTCCTGGACGGGCACTTGACCGTCGAAGGCGTTCTGCCACAGGTACGCGGCGATGGCTTGGCGCTCGTGGTCGCTCTCTTGCTTGTCCTTCGCGCGGACGAACTGGTGCTCGGAGTTGATGTACCAGAAGGTCGGCATCTTCGTGCCCGGACGGAACGCCTGCGGGTCTTTGAGCCAGACGGGAATCCAGTCGCGTCGGAGCTTGAGGCGCACGTCCTTGAGGTTCGGTCCGACCTTCTTCTGATCCTGCATCAGGTAGCGCGCCTGCGTGTTCAACTGCTCGATGCGCGCTTCCAACTGGCTGTTCGTCACGTGCAGCGCCGTCGCGCGCGCGAGCAACGCCTGCGCCTTGTCTTCGGGCGTGTTCTCCCCGCCCGCCTCGGCGGTGGCGGCGCGCGCGTCGCGGTCGTTGTTCGAGAGTTCGTCTTCGAGCTGCTTGATCTGCTGGCGCGCGTTCGAGAGTCCGTCGGTCTCTCGGTCGAAGCCCTCGGAGCGGTGGCAGCCGACGCAGCCGCGCTCCTGGAAGATGTCCTTGCCGCGCGTCAGGACGGGCGCGTACTGCAGGACGCGATCCTGCGCGTGGCACTGCTGGCAGCCGGCCTCGGCGTTCTCCTTGTGGAACATCGGGAACGACCAGAACGGGTTGTCGCCGTGCCCCTTCTCGACCGAGGTCGTCGCGCGACCGTTGCCCCAGTGGCAGGCGGAGCAGCCGAACTTGTCGGGGTTGTGGATGGCGAACAGCTCCGGCGTCGGGTGGCTGACGAAGGCGCGTGCGAGCGGGTCGATCTTCTTGCGCGGGACTTTGAAATCGGCGGGCGTGAGTTCGATGTTGGCGCGCACGCCGAGGTGGCAGGTCTCGCAGCGGTCAACGATCTCGTCGCCGTTGATGTTGATCTGCTTGATCGTGTAGTCGAACTTCTTGTTGCCCTCGATGAGCTTCGCGATCTGATCGGCGCTGACGCCGATGATGTTGTCCTTCAGGTAGGCGTCGCGCTTCTTCGCCTGCTCGTCGGGCTCTTTTAAGAGGTCGCCCTTCTGGACGAGGAGCTTCGCCTTCTGATCCTTGAGGCCGAGGTACTTGGCTTCGAGTTCCGGGTAGTGGAAGGTCGTCTTCTGCGTCTTGTTCGAGTCGGGCGAGACCGGCATCTGGACGGTGATCGGCTGGCTGCGCAGAGACTCCACGTCCCTGCGCAGAGAGTCCTTCGCGCTCGGCTTCGCCGTCTCGACGCGGTAGTTGGCGACGGTGATGCGCCCGCGCTTGTCCTGATAGTTCTCCGTGATCGCGTCGAGCTGCTTGTCTATGAAACCGATCTGGTGATCGATCTCCTTGAGCTGCGGATCGACCGCCGCGCGCGCGTCGCTCGCAGCTTGGGCGAGCTGCTGGTATTCGGGGCGCTGCTTGACCTCTTTCTCCGTCCCCTGCTCTTCCGACTTCGACTTCTGCCGCTTCAGCCGGTTGAGGTAGCGGTTGTAGCGCGTGACGAACTCGCGCTGGTAGCCCTTCCAGGGGCGCAGCCCGTAAACCTCGTCGTAGAGCGCCCAGCCGAGCGACGCCATCAGGAGGAGCGCGCAGATCAGGAGCACGCCGCTCGTCGAGCGGCTGACTATCGGATCGGCGGCGGGAGCTTCCGGCTCTCGCTTCACCAGCTTGTCAGGAGTCTCTGCCACTTCTAACTCACCTCCGCCCCGCCACGGCGAACTAGATGTTGAACCACGGTGTGACCCAGACGTACTTGATCGTGAAGAGCAAACGCAGCAGGAGCTTGACCGGGAACGCGAGCAGGATCGAGATCGCGAAGAACTGGAACGTCAGGTACTGAAGGATGCTCGTGCGCTGGAGAATCTTCATCTCGAGCTCGCCCGGCACGGTCGCCCAGCGCTTGAAGTTCGCCCACGAGCGGAAGGTCTCGCGCGACATCTGCGCGCGCTTCATCAGCCAGTGGAAGAAGAGCCCGCCGACGAGGTAGAACGAGCCGACGACGATGCCGCCGAAGATCGCCTTCCACGGATAGACGTTCAACTTCGTCAGGCCCCAGCCCGCGATGATCTCGTGCAGATCGCGGTTGCGGTCGAAGACGACCGCGTTGTGATCCCACGTCTGACCGGGCCAGAACCAAATCCAGCCGGGACCGCGTATGAACGTGCCGATGATGATGAGGATGATCCACATGTAGAAGCCCCACATGAACATCCCCGTCGCGAAACGCCGCTGCCGCCAACTGTAGTAGCCGTTGCCGAGCGGGTTCGAGTCAACGTAAGGGAAGACCATCAAGCCGATGATGAGAAGCGAAGGCATCACCACGCCCGCGATCCACGGATCGAAATAGACGAGCATCTCCTGCAAGCCCAGGAAGTACCAGGGAGCCTTCGACGGGTTCATCGTCAGGTTCGGGTTGGCGGGCTCTTCGAGCGGCGCGTTCAAAGTGATCGACCAGACGAACAGCACGATCGTCACGATCAGCGCCGCCATGAACTCGATGCGCACGAGGTAGGGCCAGACGTGCAGCTCGCGCGCCCAGCCGGGTCGCCACGGGAGCGTCTTGCGGTGCGCGGTCTTCGCCGCCTGCGGGTCGGCTTCCAAGCGCTCGATCAGCTCGTCGTTGGCGCGCGACTGTTTAAATCCGAGCCACGTGAAGAAGACGACGAGCGGGATCATCGCGACGATGGGGATGTTGTCCGGCGTCGAGCTGATCTTCCACAACTGATGCCAGTCCTGCACCATCAGCGCGAGCGCGCCGACGACGACGACCGCGACGATCAGCCACACCCACTTCCGGCTCGCGCCCCGCGGGCGCGGGATTGCCATTGCCATTGTCAGACTCCTAAACGATGGAGCAGGAGCGACGAACGATGAAGTAAGAGAGCTCGTCTTCCGTTCATCGTCCCGCGCTCATCGTGCATCGTTTCACTTCCTCAAAGGCTTCATCTCGCTGTCGAGCATGACGGGCGCGGGACCCGAAATGCCGCCGTCCTTGCGTATGCGCCAGAAGTGGACGGCCATGAAGATCGAGGCGACGAGCGGGATGCCGATGCAGTGCCAGATGTAGGAACGCAGCAGCGCGTTCGCGTCCACGATTGAGCCGCCCAAGAGCCCGAAGCGCACGTCGTTGAAAGGCGTCATGCCGAGCTGCGGTCCGAACGGTCCCTCGTGACCGAGCAAGGGCGTGGCGCGCGCCATGTTCGTGCCGACCGTCACCGCCCAGAAGCCGAGCTGATCGTCGGGCAGAAGATACCCGGTGAACGAGAGCAGCAGCGTCAAGACGAGCAGGACGACGCCGACGCACCAGTTGAACTCGCGCGGTCGCTTGTAAGAGCCCGTCAAGACGACGCGGAACATGTGCAGCCACGTCGTGATCACCATCAGGTGCGCCGCCCAGCGGTGCATGTTCCGCAGCAACTTGCCGAACGGGACGTCGTGTTCGAGGTAGAGGATGTCTTTGAACGCCTGCACCTTGACGGGGTGGTAGTAGTACATTAAAAGCACGCCCGTGAAGGTCAGCACGATGAAGAGGTAGAAGGTGATCCCGCCCATGCCCCAGGTGAAGTTGTAGCGCACGGCGTCGCGGTTGATCTTCGCCGGGTGCAGGTGGAGGAAGACGTTCGACAGAACCGCGAGCGAGCGGTTGCGCGGATCGCTGCGGTCGTGCGAGACGCGGAAGATGGACTTCCAGAGCTGCGTCTGCTGCGGGTCTTTGTAGCCCTCGAACTCCGCGCGCGCGCGCTCGGCGAGGGCGACCGCCGGGTCGCGCACCTTCGTCACGACGCCCGCGCGCCGCGGCTCGACCGCCTCGAGCTTCCCCTCGGGCAAGCCCGAAGAGGCGCGCAGCAGCTTGTTGATGTCGGCTTGCTCTTCGGGCGGCTTGCCGTCGCCGTTGCCCGCGGCGGGCTTACCGTTCGGTTCGTCAGGACGATCAGCCATTGCGATCTCCGATAGCTATGAGCGATTAGCTGTTAGCAAGACCTCTTGGTTCAGTGCGGCTGACAAATCATCGCCAACCATGCGCAGACCCGGAAAGCCGGGAGCCACCGACTGACGGCTCACTGCTTCTTTACACCGGGATGAACGCGCCGGGATCATCGAAGTGACCCTGCTCGCCCTTCGGCTTCTGGTACAGGCGCCCGGTGTCAACGAGCACCTGCCCTTCGGGGTCAAGCTCCACGTGCGCGCGATCCATCGGGCGCGGCGCGGGTCCCTCGAAGTTGATCCCCTCGGAGTCGTAGCCGCTGCCGTGGCACGGGCACTTGAATTTGTTTTCGCTCGCCTTCCAGTCGGGCGTGCACCCGAGGTGCGTGCAGCGCGCGAAGATGACGAAGAGTCGCTCCGTGTTTTTGACGACCCAGATGCGGTACTGCTGTTGCCACTTCGTGTCCACGCCGAGCGCGTAGTCCGAGGGGAAGCCGACGCGGAAGACGCTCGCGGGCTCGAAAGTCGTGCGCGGCAAGAAGAAGCGCAGGAACATCATGAAGCTGGTGATGAGGAACCCCGCGACGCTCGCCCAGACGATCCTGCGACGCATCTTGTTGATCGGCGGATCGGGCGGCGGCTCCGCCACGGTCGGGCTCTGCCTCGCGGCGACGGCTCTCGGCACTCCCTTGGCGACCGAGGCGGTCGGCGTCGTCGAAGCCTTCGCCGCGCCGGGCGCGACGCGCGCGGCTGGCGGCGCGCCGCTCGGCACTTCGCGCTTGGCGGGGGGCTGTCCGGCGGGAGTCACGGGCGGGCTGCCCGGCACTTCCTCGACGGCGGCGGGCGCCGCGGTCGTCTCCGCTGACGTGGTCGGATTATTCTCGCTGTCCAAACGCGAACCTCCGAGTCTGAAAATCTGAGCCGCGTGCGCTCAAGTTGCAGGCTTCGGCTCTAGGGTCGCAGCCGGGGGCGGGTCGGTTACAACGCTCCGCACACAGAGGACGCGACTCTCATGCGCTTCGGATTCGACTGTGCTGCGAAACTTAGAAGAGCCGCCAAGGCAAAGACGAAAAATTGTAAAACTGCTCGGCGTGCCACAGAATATACCCAACTGCCGCGCCACGCGCAAGCAAGTTTTTCCGCGGCGAATTTCGCGCGCCGACGCGCGGCAAACTTCCCCGAGAGGCGGCGGGAGATCGCGCGATGAGTCACGAAAGCAGCGGCAAGGCACGAGTCGTCATCTACACACGGCCGGGCTGCCACCTCTGCGACGCGGCGAAAGCCCAGATCGCCCGCGCACGCTGCGACGAGCTGTTCACGCTCGAAGAGGTTGACGTGGACTCCGACCCCGGACTCGCGCGCCGCTACGGCCACGACGTTCCCGTCGTCACCATCAACGGCGCGCACGCCTTCAAACACCGACTCACCGCCGAAGATTTCAAACGCGAGCTTCGCCGCGCGTTCGACTCACGATAACGCCGACTCAGTCGAAGTGCAGCGCCGCAGCTCTCGCCTCGATCGAGTCAAACAACCGCGCGCGCTCCGCGTCGTCAGCCGTCTGCCTGTAGGCGAGCAGCAGCTCTTTCAGCCCAGCGAGATCGCGATAGACGCCCGCGTCCTCGACCGGCGGCGTCAGGTACGAGATGAGCTCCGCGTAAGAGCGCCTGCGCGCGATTGAGCCCTCCGACGGGTTGTTGACGCTGTAGGCGTACAGGTGCGGCAGCTCGCCGATCAAGCGATCCGACCAGCACTCGTCCGACATCCCCAACTGCTTGCCCGGCATGAACTCGAGCGCGCCGTGCGTGCCGACGTGTACGACCGCGTCCGCCCCGAAAACTTTTTCGACGAACGAGTAGAACGCCGCGAAGCCGTGGTGCGGCGCGCCGCCGCGCGCCATCAGCATCTTCATCGGGTCGCCCTCGTAGCCGAACGTCGGCTGCACGCCGACGAAGACTTTGCCGAGCCGCAGCCCTTGAATGAGAAGATCGCCGCCGAACGAATTGATCCCCCCCGGCGCGCGCCCCCAATCCTTTTCGATCTCCGCGACGTGCGGGCACAGCGCGCGGTACTCGTCAGCGCCCATCCGGTACTCGACGCGCGCCGCCGCCCCGTAGCCTTCCTCGTCACGCAAAAGCCGCTCGCGCAACTCGTCCGCGTCCTGCGGCACTTCCACGTCGTAGCCTTCCGCCTCCAGACGCCGCAGCATCTCCCACACGCTCGCGAACACGTCAAGCTCCGCCGCCGTCCCGACGTTGCCCTTGTCCGGCGGGAAGCAGAAGAGGACGAGCGCGAGCTTCACGTCCGCGCGCGGCGCGGTCTGCAAACGCTGCCAGCGCTTCAGCCGCCGCGCGATGCGTCGGCAGCGATCTCCGAGCGGCAGGGGCTCAGACTCCTGCCGGGACATTCCGCCGAAGACGAACGGCTCGGTCGCGCCGTCAATTTCGGGGATCGCCACCTGCATCCCCGCCTGCACGGGGTTCAAGCCCGTCCAGGACTCGCGCCAAGCCTCGACCGACTGCACGTCGAGACTGACGACGGATCGGTACGGCACGTTCAAGCCTTTGAGAAACTGAACGGCCGCCTCGCTGTCGTTCATCGCCGGACCGCCGACGAAGCTGAAGCCGGTGAGCGAGACGATCTGACTCACGCGAGACTGCCTCGCGCCATCCACGAAAAACTTTTCACACGCCTCGCGGTTGTCCATGAAGGTCGAGATCGCCGGGAGCACCGCGAGACCTTCTTGCTCGACGGCGCGGATCAGCCCGTCGTAATGCTTCGTCGTCCGGCTCACGATCTGCGGTCGCATCAGGAGCAGCCCGACCGTGCTTACCGGGTCGAGCGGCGCGAGCTTCGACTTGCGCGCGCGCGCGCCGTGCCACTTGCGATACTTCTCGAACGAATCGAAGAGCGCGGGCGCGTCCGGGTGATAGATCGCGACCGCCGGCATCGTCTCCGGCGGCGCGACGCGCGCGCGCGCGAGTCTCTCGTCATGCGCGTAGTGCTTGAGCGCGTAGAGCAGCATCGCGCGGACGTTCGCGGGCGTCGGCTGGAGGAAGTAGCAGAAGAGTTGCAGGTAGTGTTTGAAGTCGCCGACGCGCCCCGCGCCCGGCACGAGCCGCAGCAGCGCGGGCAGCCGCTCGACGTAGCGCAGGTACTGCGCGTGATTCTTGCGCGCGCCCTCGCGCCCGCGCGCCTGCGCCGCCATCCAGCCGCCGACGCGGCTCACGATCCGCCGCGCCCGCGACGCGCCTTGCTCGTCTCGTTCGCTTCCGCCCTCTCCGCCGAGCGCGTTCGGGTCGTCGCGCCGCCCGCCGAAGCGCAGCCGCCCCATGCGCGTGCGGCGCATGAGGTCGGGCATGCAGTTGATGACGACGGTCGCGCCCGTCCGCGACGCGCAGCGTTCGAGTAAAGGCACGAGCCGCGCCGCGTTCGCGCCGTCCGTTACGTGCAGCACGAAGACGACCGAGGAGTCGGCGAGATCGCGCTCGACCGAAGCCCACTCGTCTTCATCAAGCGGCGCGCCGAAGTTGTACGCCGCGACTTTCAGCTCGACCTTGTACGCGCGCGTGATCTCCCGCTCCGCCGCGCGCAGCGGCGCGAGCAGGCTTGAGCCGACGTAAAAAACTGTGACCTTCAAGCCTAACGCCTCAGGCAACGCCCTCGATCCGATCTTCAAGCTCCGAGAAGATTTCACGCAGACGCTCGATCACGTCCGCCTCGGCCTGCCAGAAGCCGCGCCCCGCCGCTTCGAGCAGCCGCCCGACGAGCGCGCGCGCCGAGTGCGGGTTGAGCGCGCGCAGCCTCGCGAGCATCACGTCGTCGAGGACGAAAGTTTCGGCGACCTCCGTATAGACCCACCCATCCACGGCGTCGGCGGTCGCGCTCCAGCCGAAGGTGTTCGTGACGCGCGACTCGATCTCGGCGACGCCGCGGTAGCCGTGGCGCAGCATCCCCTCGTACCACTTCGGGTTCAGAGTCTTCGCGCGCGTCTCAAGCCGCACGGTCTCTGCGAGCGAGCGCACCTTCGCTTCGCGCGAGAGCGTGTCGGAGAGGTAGATCGCCGGTCGCGCCTCCGCAGACTTCTCGACGGCTTTCGAGACGCCGCCGAGGTACTCGAAATAATGATCCACGTCGGTGATGCCGATCTCGAACGAGTCTATGTTCTGGTAGGTCGCCTCGACGCGCGAGAGCGCCCGCCGCATCGCCGCGCGCGCCTCCCTGCCCTCGACGCGCCGCCCGCGCGCGTCCGTGCCGTAGGCGAAGCACTTGCGCGTGACGAAGAGATCGGCGAGCGCGTCGTCCTGCTCCCACACGGAGTCCGCCACCATGAAGTTGACGTTCGCGCCGTAGTTGCCCGGCGCGTTAGAGAAGACGCGCGTCGCCGCCTCGTCGAACGCGCACGACCCGGACTCGGCTTGCGCGGCGACGTTGCCCCGCACGAAGTTCATCTCTTCGGGCTCGTCGAGCGCGGCGACGCGGCGCACGGCGCGGTCGAGCAGCTCGACCGTCGGCGAGAAGAGGTCGCGGAAGATGCCGGAGACGGTCATCACCACGTCTATGCGCGGGCGACCGAGTTCGCCGAGCGGGATCGGCTCGACGTCCGCCACGCGGTTGAGCGAGTCGCGCAAGGGGCGCACGCCCAAGAGCCACAGCGCCTGCGCGACGCCCTCGCCCTGCGTCTTGATGTTGTCCAAGCCCCACAGCACGAGCGCCATCGCGCGCGGCAGCGCCCCGCGCTCGCGCACGTGGCGTTCGAGCAGCAGCTCGACGACGTGACGCGCGCGCGCGAAGGCGAGATCGGAAGGCACGCCGTAAGGGTTGACCGCGTGCGTGTTCCTGCCCGTCGGGAGCACTTTCGGGTTCTGCACGATGTCCGCGCCGGGACCCGGCTCGACGTAACGCCCGCGCAACGCCGCGACGAGACTGTCAAGCTCCCCGTTCGTTCGTAGCCGTGAGCGGACCTCGCCGAGGAGAGCGAACGTCGGGCGCGACGCCTCGCGCCCGACGTTCGCCTCTGATTCGAGCCACGAGCACGCCGCCGTCTCGCCTTCGCGTAAGAAGATCGAAATCGCCTCGCGCAGGATCGCTTCAACGCGCTCGCGCGTGCGCAGTTGATCTTCACCCGACGCCCCCGTGCGCGGGTGTGAGACGGACGCCCCGAGCCCTTCCGAGATCAGACGGGGCAGAGCGCGCGAGCCCGCGTCCGGTCGGTCGAAGGAGGCGACCATGCGCAGCAGGTCGGCGCACTCGCCGTCGCTCGTCGCGCGACCGAAGACGTGCAGACCCGTCGGGATGAGCCGCTGCTCGATCTCCGCGACGCGCTCCGATAGCTCGCGCACGCGGCGGTCGCGCCCCTCGCTCGTCAAATCTCTGCGTTCGGCTTCGTTCATGTCTGGCTGCGAAACGGAAGAGGCTAAGCTGGCGCGCGCGAGCCGAAGCGTAGGCGCCGACGGCAAGACGCAAACACGCGAAGAGAAAAATTACGCGTGAATAAAATATGAGACGGCGGCGCGGTTTGTAAACTTGCGGGGCTGCGGCGAGCGGCTCGTCAGCCGCCCGTGCCGCGCGTCGCCGCGAATGGCAGTCGCGTGTAGTCGCCGCCGAGCGCGCGCGCGAGTCGCCTGCCCTCTTCGTCGCCCGCGTGGCGCGCGCGCGTGTCAACGACCACCGACTCGACGCCGAGGCGACGCAGGCAGTCGCCGACGAGCTCGATCTCTTCGCGCAGGCGCGCCCGCGCGTCGCCGACGTTCGCCGCTGCGCCCGCGAGCGCGACGTACGCGCGCCCGTCGGTGAAGACGAGGAGGGCGATCCGCTCCGAGCCGGACGCGCGCGCGCGCGCCGCGATCTCGTGTGCGCGCGCGAGACCCGCCGCGAGCGGCGTCGCGCCGCCGACGGGGAGCGCGTCGAGGAGACTTTTGGCGAGCGCGGGAGAGCGCGAAGGCTGGAGCAAAACCTCCGCGCGGTTTTCGCGGAAGCTGACGAGCGCGACGCGGTCGCGTCGGACGTAGGAGCGGCGCAGCAACGCGGCGAGCGCGCCCTTCGCCTGCCGAATGCGGTTGACAGCCATGCTGCCCGAAGCGTCAAGGGCGAAGATGTAGAGCGTGCCCTCGCGGCGCGCGAGACGGGGTGACGGCGCGGCGCGCGGCGTTGGTTTCGATCCGCGGCTCGAACGGGGCTTCGAAGTCGGCGGGCGGCGCGGGTCGCGTGCGCGCGCTCTCGCCGCGCTCGGAAGAGGAAGAGGTTGGTTGATGACGAGGCGACGGGGAGGAGTCGCTTTGCGCCGCGTGGTTTTCGCCGCGCGCGCGTCCGGCAGTTGTGCCTTGCGGCGCGTGCGCGTCGGCGGCGCGTCGTGTCGTCGGGGTTGAGTCAGCGGCGGGGAAAATCTCTCCGGCGAGCTGTTCGATCTGCCCGCCGCCGCCGCCCGTGTGATCGAAGGGATCGCGGCGGAGGCGGTGGCGGAGCGCGAGCGGGGCGACGCGGCGTGCGTCCGTGTCGGTCGCGACTTTCCGACCCTCGAAGGCGGCGAGGGCGCGCGCGGCGCGTGCGATGGTCAGCTCGCCGCGGTGACCCGCGACGCCGAGCCGTGCGCACAGCTCGGCGATGGAGCGGACGAGCGCGGGCGGAACTTTCACGTCGGCGACGGCGCGGCGCGCGCGGACGATCTTGCGTCGAAGATTAGACTGATCGCGTTCGGCGGCGGCGACGAAGGCGGCCGGGTCGCGGTCGAAGCGTTCACGGCGCGTGACGACTTCGGCGCGCTCGCCTGCGCCCTGAGGCGTGGTGACATCGGCGCAGAGACCGAAGCGGTCGAGGAGTTGCGGGCGCAGCTCGCCCTCTTCGGGGTTGCCGGAGCCGACGAGGACGAAGCGCGCCGCGTGTTCGGCGGAGAC
The DNA here is from genome assembly GCA_020201365.1 of Acidobacteriota bacterium. GTDB lineage: Bacteria > Acidobacteriota > Blastocatellia > Pyrinomonadales > Pyrinomonadaceae > JAIVGV01. Next base: position 3,220 of record JAIVGV010000306.1, on the reverse strand, counting down.
GCCCTCGCGCTCGACGCGGTTGCGCCCCGTGGCGGAGACGTCGAGCAGGAGATCGACCAGGTGATCTTCGAGGAGGTTCACCTCGTCAATGTAGAGGAAGCCGCGGTGCGCGCGCGCGAGCAAGCCGGGCTCGAAGACTTTGCGCCCCGCGTTGAGCGCGCGCTCGAAGTTGAGCGAGCCCGCGACGCGATCCTCCGTCGCGTTCAAGGGCAGCTCGACGACGGGGACGCGCGCGCGCTCGGCGGGAAGTCTCCCCTTCGCGCCGAGCGCGGCGCGGCAGTCGTCGCAGAGTTCGTCCAACTTTTCGGGATCGCAGTTGAAGGCGCAGCCGCGGGCGCGCGTGAGCGGCGGGAGGAGTTCGGCGAGCGCGCGCACCGCCGTGGACTTGCCCGTGCCGCGGTGACCCATCACGAGCACGCCGCCGATTGACGGCTCGACGACGGCGAGCAGCAGCGCGAGGCGCATCTCCCCCTGCCCGACGATTGCCGTGAACGGATAGACGCGCGCGCCGACGGGAGTGCTCGGCGCGCGCGTTCGTGATTTTTTTTGCGGGCTGAGCTTTCTGCTTGCCATCCGTGTCGGGCGCGTCGCAGGGCTGAGCGTGGCGCGCGATCAGAGCAGGGCGCATTCGCCGCGCGCTGTCAGGGCTCGATGGACATGCGCTGCACGTTCGAGAGCGGTTGGCGCTCGACGCGACCGTTCTTGAGCGTGATGACGACGAGCCTGCCCTCGATGGCGAAGCGGCGCACCTCGCTCATCTCGCGCACGACGCGCGTGCCGTCGCGCAGCTCGATGACGATGCGCGAGCCCGGCGCTTCGAGCCCTAGCGCGGGCGCGCCCGCGGCGGCTGGCGCGCCCGCCTCGTTCGACGTCGCGGGCGTGGCGGGCTCGGAGTTTGACGGCGCGGCGTCAGTGCGAGATGCGCTGCTCGACGTGCCTGCGGTTCGGCTCGACGTGCCCGCGCGCGGGACTCGCGTCGGGCTCGTGCGTCGGCTCGCGGTTCCGCGTGCGGTCGTACCCCGCGCTGACTCGCCGCCCGCCGGAGTGTTCGCCGGAGTTGCCGAAGGCGAGTTATTTGCTTCGCCCGATGTGGAAGGCTGCGGCGCGTTCTGTTGAGTCGCGCCCGTGCGCGCGGTGCTGCGTCTGGTGTTCGCGCGTCCTCGCGCGGGTGTCCTCGTCGGCGCGGGTCTGGTCGTGACGGGCGCGGGCGTGTTCGTCGTCTCGGTCGGCTCAGGCGAAGGCTGCGGCGCGGCGGCGACTTCGGGCTTCGGCTCCTCGATGCGCGCGCCGATTGAGTTGACGCGGTAAGCGCCGCGCGTCGCGGTCTTCACTTCCGGCGCGGGCGGCTCGGCGGGCGCGGGGGCGGTGGAGGCGACGAAGGTTCCGCCGAGGCGTATGCGGTAAGTGCCGTCGGCGTCGTTCGGGCTGCGCGCCTGCACGCGCAGGATGACGGTCTCCTCGCGGCGGAAGAAGACCGTGCGCGTGACGGTCGAGCCGATCCCGGCGTAGAGCGTGACCTTCGCGAGCGGGCGCATGGCGACCGAGGAGAAGAGATCAATGTCGCCTTCGAGGTTGTCGGCTTCGACGGTGAGTTCGAGATCGCCCTGTCGCGCGCCGAAGGTGTAGAAGTGGCGCGTCAGTCGCGGATCGCCGACGTCGAGCGGCGCGATGCGCCCCGCGATCTCGCCCGACGTGACGGGCGTCGGCGCTTCGGGCGACGCTGACTGCGCGGCGCAGACGAGCGCGAGCGCAGACAGCGAGACCGCGAGAGCGAAGCAGCGCCGGACGCCGACGCGGAGCTGACGGGTTGTAATTCTCATCGCACGGAAACCGCCGGGCGGGACTCGAACGCGGGGAGTTTAACAGCACGGCGGGCGGGCGACAAACAGCCGCGCCGCGCTGAATGGTAGCCATGTCATCTGACTTCAGTCGTGGTGAGGTGGAAACGCCTGTCGTGTGGATTCGTAGATGGAGAAAGTCTGCCGCCGGAGTGATGAATAAAGAAGGGACGCCGGAGCGTCCCTCCCGCGAGCATTAAGTTAATGGGGATGGAGAGACTCGAACTCTCACAGGTTGCCCTATACGCCCCTCAAACGTACGCGTCTACCAGTTCCGCCACATCCCCAGATAGTCTCTTCAGCTTGTCAATGACGCTTCTGACTGCCTCGATTTCCGCTTTCTGCGGTAGTACGCATCCCTGCGACTACAAGTTGTTACGTCCGTCAGCCCTTTGCTCTGCCCAAAAGTCGGGGTCTGACTGTGACAATTCGGGCAAAGGAATCGAAGGTTGTCAACCCTGTTGTCGAAACGGCGACCGTTTACGTGATCGACCGTAAGCAGTAAAGGCTTACCGTTCCACACAGGCTCAATCCCGCAGCCTGAGCATCGGTACGGAACACCTTCATCAATCATCGCGCGGCGAAGTCGGACTGCCTTCTCAGGGTGCGAGAGCGGCTCGCGTAGCACGAGTATCGCTGACGCAGAAGTCTTCCCCGCTCCTCCGCGGTGCACGTCCCCGCGGTTACGGGCGCGACCGAGAAAGTGCTCAGTGCTAATCCCATATCTCAGCACCAACTTTTTGACGTTAGCCTGAGAGCCGCCTGTCTGCTTCAAGCCAAGGCGACGCAATACCTCGGCGAAGGAGAATGACGAAGCAACAAGGGGGCTGAGTTGCTGAGCGGTGTACTTGCACTTCGGCATAACGATCCGCCGCTTCATATTGAAAAGATCGAAAAAGCGCGATGCTTTTTGATTCGCGCACCGCACGCGCGGTTGGCTCGCGTCGCGAACTTTACTTCCTGTTCTGGCTCGCCTGCTTGTTCGCGTTCGCGCCGCCCGCGTTCGTGTTCGACGACGGCGCGGCGTTTGCGTTCGCGGTCGTCGCGTTGCTCGTCTCGTTCGCCGTCGTCGTCGAAGCCGGTTCCGCCGCGTTTTGCGGCGGCGCGGCTGGCGTCGTCGGGGCGGGCGTCGTCTGCTCGTCAACGGACTGGAGGACGGAGCGCGCGCCCGTGAAGTACGGGACGGAGATCAGGAGCGCGGAGAGCATGAAGACCGCCGCCGCGATGATCGTGATCTTGGCGAGCAAGGTCTGCGTGCCGCGCGGACCGAAAGCCGTGCTGGAGACGGAATTCGTGAAGAGCGCGCCCGCGTCAGCCTTGCCGGGCTGCAAGAGGATCGAGACGACGATCACGATGCAGGACAGGACGAACAGCGTGTAGAG
>JAIVGV010000518.1 GCA_020201365.1 Acidobacteriota bacterium | reverse complement strand
ATCCAAGAATAAGGAAACGACCGGCTCGAGGCTGTTGAACGTCTGGCGATCCGGCGTGACGACCAGCACGGGGAGCACGCTCCCGCCGGCCTCCAGCGCGTATAAGAGCACGTAGTGGCTTCCGTCCGGGGTGTTGGTGCTGCCGTAACGACCCTGATAGCCCGCCAGACTCTTGTGCTCGTAAACGGGCTCGGGCGGCTGCATCGAGCGCACGTCCTTCGCCCAGGCGGCGCGGAAATCGCCGTCGGGGTTCCCGGCGGAGCGCAGCGGGCGGAAGACCGCCATCACGGCGACGAGTTGTCCGTTCTGACCGAGTGAGAGAGTCGCGTTATCCCCGGACGGCGCGACGCTGTACTCCCACCCTTCGGGCACTGCGAAGGAGACCTCGCCGAAAGACTGCACCTGTGCGTTGGCGCCGACGGCGAAAAGGAAGAGACTCAGCAGGAGGGCGAGACGCGACATCGGAGACCTCCACGGGTTGCGCCGGTGGCTGCGAACTATGCCGAAGCGTCTTCCGGCTGACGGAGACCGGCGGTTCCGGTTCCGCCGCGCGCTTACGCGAAGCGGATGATGGACGGAGGGTGAGGGACTCGAACCCCCAAGCCCTTTCGGGCGGCAGTTTTCAAGACTGCTGCATTACCAATTATGCTAACCCTCCGAACTTGTTCCGAGAGTTTACCGCACGTTCGCCGTGCCGCTCAAACGTCGCGCCGTCGCGTTACGTCGTCAGACGGCGGTAGATCGCGGGCATACGTTCGGGCAAGCTGAGCACGTCGTCAATGATCGTGTAGCCGACTTCGCCGTAGAGGTCGCGCAGCTCCGCCTCCGAGTCGCGGTCAATCGTGATGCAGAAGGGGGTGATACTGGCGAGGCGCGCCTCCCGCAAAGCGGCGCGGGTGTCTTCGCGGGCGTAGCGGGCGTCGCCGTAGTCGTGGTCGTAGGGGCGACCGTCGGAGAGGACGATGAGGAGGCGCGTGCGCGCGTCCTGCTGCGCGAGGCGCGAGGCGGCGTGGCGCACTGCCGCGCCCAGTCTGGTGTTGTGCTGGTAGTTGATGCCGCCGATGCGCCGCTCGATTTCGTCCGAGGCGCGCTCGGAGAAGTCTTTGACGACGTAAAACTTCACGTTGCGCCTGCCCTCGGAGGTGAAGCCGTAGATCGCGTAGGCGTCGCCGACGGCTTCGAGCGCCTCGCTCATCAGCACAAGCCCCTCCTTCTCGATCTCGATGATGCGCCTGCCGGGGTGCGTGTACGGCTGCAAGGGGTGGCGACCGATGGTGCGCGCGGTCGAAGACGACTGATCGAGCAGGAACGACACAGCCACGTCGCGCTCGCGGCGCAGGCGCTTCACGTAAAGTCTTTCGGACTGCTGACCGTCGGCGCGCCGATCCGCCACGTAGTCAATCACCGCGTCGAGGTTGTAGTCGTCGCCATCCAACTCGTTCTTGATGCGCGTGAGGCTTTCGGGCTTCATCAGTTGGAACTGGTGGCGGATGGAAGAGATCACGCCGCGGTAGCGCGAGCGGGTGAGTTCGACGAAGTTCCTGTCACCAGCGCGACCGCGCCGCTCGACGACGCGGCACCAGCCGACGCGCGTGTCCGAGAGATCGCGATCCCACTCGTCGTACACGAAGACGACGTCGCCCGCCTCCAAGTCCTGCTCGTAGGTCTCGCTCTGCGTCCAGCGCTCCGCCCCCGTCAACTGCTCCGCCGCGTCCTCGTCCGAAGAGGACTTCGCCCACGCGCTGAACAGCTCGCGCGCGTCGCGGCGCCGCTCGCGCGACTCGCGCCTCCCTTCGGCGTCCTCGCCTTCCGCCGCCTCCCGCTCCTGTTCGAGGTTCGACTCCGCGCCGCCCTCCTGCGCCTCCGACTCTTCCGCCGTCCGCTGCCGGGAGGATTCGCCCTCGGCGATTGACTGGAAGAGCGAATAGACGCGCGAGGTCGCCATCAGCGTGTCGGCGACGGACGACGACGCGCCAGACAAATAATCGGCGACGATTGATTCCAGCTCGGAGACGATCTGCGAGTAGAAAGCGCGCGCGTCGTCGAGCGCGCCGCCGCAGAGCGCGATCTGGAAGAGCAGCTCGAACGGGACGAGGTGGGCGGGCAGAGAAGCTATCGGCGGGCGGCGCGCGCGCAGGTGATCGCGGACGAGATCGAGATCGCGCGCCAGCCCGCGGTAGGCGCGGCGCAGACGGCGATCAATGCGCGCGTTCTCCAGAGTCGAGAAGACGCGCGCCGCCAGGTCGGGCAGCGGGAAGAGCGCGAGCGCGGCGCGATAGTCCGCGTCAGCAGGCATCGTGCGTCGCGCGAGTTCTTCGCTCGCACGCCGCGCTTCCTCTCCGGGCGCGAGCGCCCGCTCCGACTTCGCCGGATCGTTGATGTAGCCGTCGAGCGCGAAGGCGTCGCGCGCGTCTAAGGTTAGCGGATCGTAAACCACGGCGAGCGAGGCGTAAGCGGCGCGCAGCTCTTGACCGACGCGCGACTCCTCTTCGGCGACGTGCCGCGCCTCTTCGTCAGCCCGCCGCTCGCCCGCGACCGCGCGCGACTCTGCCTCGCCGGACTGCGACGCGCGCACGCCGCGACGCCCCTCCGCGCCGCCGCGACGCTCCCCCGCGTCGCCGTGCTCCGGCTCGCCCCCGCCGCCTCTCGACGCTCCTTCGCGCCGTCGCCTCTCGTCGCTTCCGGCGCGCGCGCGCGTGGCGAACTCGATCTGCCCGGCGGCGTGCGCGGCGAGCACCTTGTAGAGGCGGAAGTTGAGCGCGTCGTCGGCGAACTCGGAGACGGCGGCGGGCAGTTGGAGCGTGCGCCCGTCGCCGATGCGCGACTCCTGCGGCACCGCCGCGAGCGGCGCCACGTCAACCGCGCGACCCGGCAAGCCCTCGGCGTAGAGGCGAAGCGTCTGCGCCACCCCTTCGAGCGCGAGCCCCGCGCGCGCTTCGTCGCCTTGACCGGCGCCGCGCAGCTCGTCGTTGCTCCTTTTGGTTTCGAGCGCGTAGTAGCTG
>JAIVGV010000207.1 GCA_020201365.1 Acidobacteriota bacterium | reverse complement strand
GCCCTACGAAGTCGCGCGCATGGCTTCGCTCAACCCCGCGCGGCTCATCGGATTCGACCGCGAGCTCGGCTCGGTCGAAGAGGGGAAGCGCGCCGACCTCGTCGCGCTCGACGACGAGGGTCAGGCACGCCTCACGCTCGTCGGCGGTCGCGTTGCTCACAAATGGGGTCTGGGGGTGGGCGTGAAGTGAATGAGTGATGCGTGACAGGTGATGAGTGGAAGCCTGTTCGACTTGACCCGTCACCCGTCACTCATCACTATCGTAATATCCCGCGCGCCTGTACGACTCGTCGAGCAGCTCGACGGGGTGGCAGACGCGCAAGCTCATGCCGGCGAGCCGCGCGCCCGCGCCGATCTGCATGTGGCAGCCGGGATTGCCGGTCGCCACAACCTCCGCGCCCGTCTCCTCCACGTGCCTCAGCTTCTCCGCGAGCACGCGCGACGACAGCTCCGGCTCCAACAGGTTATAGACGCCCGCGCCGCCGCAGCACACGTCCCAGCCTTCGAGCGCGACGAGCGCGAGGTCGGGGACGGAGGCGAGCGCGCGCAGCGGCTCCTCAGCCGCGCGCTGACCGTGGAGCAGGTGGCACGAGGCGTCGTAGGTCACCGCGCCCGCATCAACCTTCGCGCCCGCGCGCACGCCCGTCTCGGCGAGCCGCTGGCTCACGTCTCGCACTCGCGCGGCGAAAGCCCGCGCGCGCTCCGCGAATTTTGGATCGTCTGCGAGCAGGTGGTCGTATGACTTGAGCATCGCGCCGCAGCCGCCCGCGTTCGTCACGACCGGGACTTGATCGGGCGACGCGAACGCCTCGACGTTGCGACGCGCCAGCGCGCGCGCGCCTTCGAGATCGCCCGCGTGCGCGTGCAGCGCGCCGCAGCAGACTTGCGCCGCGGGCGACGAGACTTCGCAGCCCTGCGCGCGCAGCACGCGCGCCGTCGCGCGGTTGACGCGCGCGAACAGACCCTCCGTCACGCAGCCCGTGAAGAGCTGCGCGCCGCGCGTCTCGCCCGCCCGCGACTCTCGCGCGCCGTTTGACGCGCGCGCGTCGTCCGCCCCTCCATCGCGCGGACGCCTCGGGGGCTCGCCGCTCGCCTCAGCCGCCGCCGCGCCCCGCGCCGCCGCGTCTTCGCTTTTCGCCGCGCGCGCCCGACCCCGGTCGAGTCTCGCGGGCGAAGATGCGTCGAGCAGCGCGAGCGCGAATTCGAGGCGGCGTGAGACGAGTCGCGGCAGCTTCGTCGCGATGAGCAGCCGGACGAGCTTCGCGTCGCGAGCCGCGCGGGCGAGCGTGAAGGCGGCGCGCAATCGCGCGGGGTACAGCCACACGCGGCGCAGGACGAAGTTGAGCAGTCGGCTCGTGTGGCTGCGGCGATCCCCCGCGTCGCGCAAGTCGGCGCGCGCGGCTTCCAAGAGTTTCCCGTACTCGACGCCCGCCGGGCACGCGCTCTCGCACGCGCGGCACCCCAGGCAGCGGTTGATGTGCCGCTCGAAACTCTCGGACGCGACCGCGAGCCGACGCTCCTCCGCCGCGCGCATGAGGTAGATGCGACCGCGCGGGCTGTCGTTCTCGTCGCCCGTGTGCACGTAGGTCGGGCACGCTTCGAGGCAGAGCCCGCAGTGGATGCACGCGAGCAGCTTCGACTCTTCCGAAGCGAGCGCGGCGGCGAGTGTGTGCGTCTGATCCGACATCTGGAAAAACTTTGCGCGCGAGCCGGGGCGAAACGCGCGAGCCTCACGCGAAGAAAAGACCGGGCGAAAACAGCCCCCGCGGATCGAGCCGCTCCTTGACGCGGCGCATGAGGCGCAGACTCGATTCGCCGACGCCCCACGGATCAAATTTGATCGCCTCCAACGCGCGCCGGGCCTCGCCGCACGCGACTTCGACGACGAGCGACGCACCCAGCGTTTGCACCTCGCCCCGCAGACGCGCGACCGCTTCGGCGCAAGCCGCGTAATCGCGCCGGGGCTTGATCGAGACGCGCAGACGCCCCGCGTCGGCGTGCGCGCGCCACCGCACCGTCTCGCACGCGCCCGCCAGCCGGTCGAGCCGTCGCGCTACTTCCGGGAGGCGCGACGGCAGCGCGCCGACGCGCAGGAGCAGCCACTCTTCGACGCTCGTCGCAGATTCTTCCTCCCATCTCAGCGGGTCGTCTTCGCAGACACTCACCCCCGCCGCATGACCGGACTGGGCGAGCAGCGTGACCGCACGTTCGAGCTGCGACTCGACCGACGACGCCGATCCCGCGAAGCCGACGAACAAATCCGCGTTAGGCACCGTCCCGTCCAGGTAGCCCGTCACCTCGACCGCGGCGGGAACGAATTGCCCCGCGACGACGAGACGCGCCGCCGCGAAAGCCGCGTCCGTGTCGTGCGCGCGCGCGAAGACGGACGCCTCGCGCTCCGGGCGCGGGCGCAGCTTGAAAGTGATCTCGGTGACGAGTCCGAGCGTGCCGTAGCTGCCCGCGAAGAGCTTCGAGAGATCGTATCCCGCGACGTTCTTGACGACGCGCCCGCCGACTCGAATGATTCGCCCGTCCGCGAGCACGACCGTCATGCCGAGCACGAAGGCGCGCGGCGAGCCGTATGCGAAGCTTCTCGCGCCCGCCGCGTTCGTCGCCACGACGCCGCCGACGGTCGCGCCCGCGCCGCCGGGCGGATCGAGCGGCAGCCACTGGCTCGCGCGCGCGAGTTCGTCGTCGCGACGACTGCGCGCGCGGCGCGCGGGGCGACTCGTGTGTCTGAGCGCCCCGGCTTGCGTTAAAGACGGGCGCGACGTTCTTCGTCTCTCCGGCTAGTGGCTCGCCATCCGGTCGGCTGTCGGTCGGCTCGTCAACGAGCGGAGTCAGATGGCTATCTACTGAAGACGCGCGACCGTCCCCGTCGGCAACTTGCTTCGCCGCTGCGACGACGCGCGCCTCGCCGCAGCCGCGCGGGGCGGGGATGATCTTGCCGGGGTTGCACAAGCCTGAAGGATCGAAGGCGGCGCGAAGGGCGAGCATCGCGTCGAGCGTGTCGGCGGAGAAGAGCAGCGGCATGTACTTGCTCTTGTCGAGACCGACGCCGTGCTCGCCCGTCAGTGTGCCGCCCGCGCGGATGCAGGTCTCGACGATCTCGCGGTTCGCCTCCTCGACTCGTCGCAACTCGTCGGCGTTGCGTCGGTCGAAGCAAAGTATGGGATGGAGGTTGCCGTCGCCCGCGTGGAAGACGTTGGCGAGTAGGAGATCGTACTTCGCGCTGATGCGGTAGGTTTCGGCGAGCACTTCGGGCAGGCGCGAGCGCGGCACGACCGCGTCCTGCAACATCATGTCGGGCGCGAGCCTGCCCATCGCGCCGAACGCGCCCTTGCGAGCCGCCCAGAGTTTCTTCCGCTCGCGCTCGTCCTTCGCGCGACGCACGCCGCGCGCGCCGTTCTGTAAACAGATCGCCTCGGCTTTGTGCGCCTCGTCGTCGAGCCCCGCTTCGAGCCCGTCGAGCTCGATGAGCAGCGCGGCTTGCGCGTCGGTCGGCATCCCCGCGGCGAAGACGCTCGCCTCGACCGCGCGGATCGTCGCGCCGTCAACCATCTCCAGCGCGGCGGGGACGAGCCCGGCGGCGATGATCGCGGAGACGGCGCGGCTCGCGTCGTTGATGTCCGTGAAGTCCGCGAGGAGCGTGCGGACGGCTTGCGGGAGCGGGAGGAGTTTGAGCGTCGCCTCGGTCGCGATGCCGAACGTGCCTTCGGAGCCGACGAACGCGCCGAGCAGATCGAAGCCGACGTTGTCGCCCGCGCCCGACGCGCCGAGTTCTATGATCTCGCCGTCTGAGAGTACGACGCGCGCACCGAGGACGTGATCAGTCGTCACGCCGTACTTCAAGCAATGGATGCCGCCCGCGTTCTCCGCGATGTTGCCGCCGACGGTGCAGGTCGGGTTGCTCGAAGGATCGGGCGCGTAGTAGAGCCCGTGCGCGGCGACGGCGCGCGAGACGTGCGCGTTGACGATGCCGGTCTGGACGACGGCGAGACGGTTCACCGCGTCAACCTTGAGCAGCCGACGCATCCGCGCGAGCTCAATCGTGACGCCTTGACCTACGGCGAGCGCGCCGCCCGAAAGCCCCGTGCCCGCGCCGCGCGGCGCGAAGCTCACACGCTCGCGCGCGAGTTCGCGCACGACGGCTGCGACCTCCTCGGTCGAGGCGGGGAAGGCGACGGCGCGCGGCGTGTGCCGATGTTGCGTCAGCCCGTCGCACTCATAGACGATCAGCTCGTCGGGCGCGGAGATGACGTTGTCGTCCCCGACGACGGCGCGCAGTCTTTCGACTAGTTGATCCACTGAGGGGATTATGCCTGATGGGGCGGGAAAAATTTAGGGCGTGGGGCACTTGCCGCGGCGGGCAGGTCACGGTTCTCCACGGTGCGCGCAAGCCGTCTCGCCCGCTCCCGCGCTGGAGCGGCACAAACGCGCCGAGACGTGTCGTCGTCTGAGGAGCAAACAACCGACTCAGTACACGACGAGCATGAAAGCGCCATTTGTTAGGGAGAGCCTCTGATCCGGGAAAAAGACTAGTACCTGTAGAGTGTTGGCGTCATTTATGAAATTATAATTGGCGCCCTTGTTACGTTCCTCACTACAGTCCGGAATGCAACTCTGAAATTCGTGTTCGGCAGTCAACGCATAGAAGCGATCCGTAACGGTAAACCCGAAGGAGACGTTGTAAACCCCGATGCTATCGTGGGTGACGTGAAAGCCGCAGCCGTCTGGGGATGAGATGCCAGTGGCGGATGCGCCGGTCATCCCGTTGTAACACTGGTGAATGTTGCCGCCGCTACTAACGTACAGCATGGCCTTGACGAAGCCGCCCTTGTCGCGCGCCTGCCCGGCGTTGCCTTCGGCGAACACCGCGTAGCCGCCCGCCGCGTTCCTCCCGTACACCCCCCACCCGTTCGCGTTCGTGCTCTCGCCGAACACGCCTGAGCCGAGCGTGCTCCTGCCGTACACGGCCGTGCCGATTGATGAGTCCTCCACGTCCAGCTTCGCCCCCGACGGCGCGGTGGTGCCGATGCCGACTCTGCCGCCAGTTGTAAAGGCGACCGTCGCGCTGCTCGAATTCGTCGTGTTCGGCACGAAGAGCAGTGACCCGCCGCCGCTGGCGAAGGAGTTGTCCGACTGCCCGATGTTCCAGAAGCCGCCGCCGGACGCCGTGTTTTCGAGGCGCAACTGATAGTCGCCGCCCTGCGTCACGTGGAGTCGCTCGGCAGGGCTGGCCGTCCCGACGCCCGTATTGCCGAACGAGTTGATCAGGAAGTTCGTGCTCGTCACGCCGCCCGTGGTCGTCGTCACCTTCATGGCGTAGCCGTTGGTGTTCTGGTTCGCGTTGACCGTCTGATCAATCGTCAGCCCGAGAAACGGGTTGACGATGTTGGCGCTGCCGAAGAGGTGGAGCTTTGAGGCCGGATTTGACAGCCCCATACCCGTGTTGCCTTTGACGATCAGATCGTTCTTGCCGGGGTTGCCGAAGCCGTAGTTGTCTGCGACGAGGAGTCCGCCGGTCTTCAGACCGGACGCGCTGGGCGAAGCCGGCGAGTTGATCAGTTGCAGGTAGCGGTTGAGTTCCGAGTTGGCAGTGCCGGTGTAGAGAATCGGATCGGTGCCCGCGTCAACGACGAGATGACCTCGCAGGTCGAGCTTCGCCTGCGGGCTGCTCGTCCCCACGCCGACGTTGCCCGCCGCCGTGAT
>JAIVGV010000029.1 GCA_020201365.1 Acidobacteriota bacterium | reverse complement strand
TTCATGTGGAACACGCTCACGGACGATGAGCTGCTCGACGTGCGCCTGTGCGACCTGCCCGTGCGGATCGAGGGGACGGTGCTCGAAGACCGGATCGCGCGCGTCTCTGAAGAGCTCGAGGCGCGCGAGCTGCGTGTGCGCCCGCACGTCTGGCTGAGCGAGGAATGGTTCTGCCCGGACGGCGTGCCGGGCTTCGCCATCCCCTTCTACCTGGCGCACCCGCGGCTGATGAAACTCGAGCGGCGGCAGATGCTCGAAGTCGAGGGCGGGACGGAGCGCGAGTGCCTGCGCATCATGCGCCACGAGGCGGGGCACGCCGTCTCGAACGCCTTCCAGCTCCACCGCAAGAAGCGCTGGCGCGATCTCTTCGGTTCTTTTCGCGAGCCCTACCCGCAGTTCTACAAGCCAGACCCTTCGAGCCGCGACTACGTGCTCCACCTGAAGGCTTGGTACGCGCAGGCGCACCCGGCTGAGGACTTCGCCGAGACGTTCGCCGTCTGGCTGCAACCCGGCTCGCGCTGGCGTCGGCGCTATCAGGACTGGGGCGCGCTCAGGAAATTGAAGTACGTCGCGCAAGTGATGGCGGAGCTTTCGGGCGAGACGCCGACCGTCCGCCGGCGCGACACGGTCGAGCCGCTGTCGAAACTCACGAAGACGCTGCGGCAGCACTACGAGCACAAGCGCAGCCGCTACCTGCTGGCGCGCACGCAGGTCTATGACCGCGACCTGTACCGCGTCTTCCACGCGAGCAAGGGGAACGAGAAGTACCCGACCGCCGTGCAGTTCATACGCGCCTCGCAGCGCGAGCTGTCGCAGTCGGTCGCGGAGGTGACGGGCGTACACACCTACGCCGTGGATCAGGTCTTGGAGAACGTCGTCGCGCGCTGCAAGGAGTTGCGACTGCGCGCGCGACCGCCGCGCGAGACGACCAAGCGGAGGGTTCTGATCATGCTCACCGCGCAGACGATGAAAGGCGTTTACGCGGGCTACCACCGCATCCCCTTATGAGCGCGAGCAAGAACGAGAGCGACGGCAGGAACGGCAGCAAGGCGGACGACAACGGCGCGAACGCCGCCGCGGGCGTCGCCGCCGACGGCGACGAGTTCAAGATCAACAAGCCGCTGCGCGTCCTCGTCCTCGTCCACCACGAGCTCGTCCCGCCAGCCGAGCCGCCCGACGATTCCGATCCCGACAAGGAGCTGCGCAAGACCGAGGATGACGTGGTCTTCACCCTGCGCGGCATGGGTCACGAGGTCGAGCCCGTCGGCATCTCGAACGATCTCGGCGTCATTGACGTGACGATTCAGGACAAGCGCCCGCACGTCGCTTTCAATCTACTCGAAGAGTTCGCGGGCTATCCGCTCTTCTCGCAGCACGTCGTCAGCTATCTGGAACTGCGCAGGCTCCCCTACACCGGCTGCAACCCTCTGGGCTTAGCGCTCTCGCAAGACAAGGCGCTCACCAAGAAGATTCTCCACTACCACGGCGTGGACGTGCCGCGCTTCGCCGTCTTCCCCGTCGGGCTGAAAGTGAAGCGACCCGCGCGGCTGCTTCGCTTCCCGCTGCTCGTCAAGTCGCTCGTCGAGGAGGGCTCGCGCGGCATCTCGCAGGCGTCGCTCGTCGAGACCGACGAGAAGCTGTCCGAGCGCGTCGAGTTCATCCACCGCACGACGGGCAAGCACGCCATCGCCGAGCAGTTCATTGACGGCAAGGAGGTTTACGTCAGCGTCATCGGCAACCGGAACTTGCAGACCTACACGCCGTGGGAGCTCGACATGGAGAACTGGCGCGAGGGCGTGCCCAAGATCGCGACGCAGAACGTCAAATGGAATCTCAACTACCAGAAAAAGATCGGGCTCGTCACTAAGCCCGCCGTCCTCTCCGACGACAAGGAGCGCAACGAAGAGCTGCTGAATAAACTCCAGCGCCTCTCGAAACGCATCTACCGCATCCTCGACCTCTCCGGCTACGCGCGCCTCGACTACCGCATCACCGCCGACGGCCGCATGTACCTGCTCGAAGCCAACCCCAACCCCCAGATCGCCCGCGACGAAGACTTCGCAGACTCCGCCGCGCACTGCGGCGTCCCCTACGAGCGGCTCCTCCAAAAGATCGTCACGCTCGGACTCCGCTACAACCCGATGGGCTGACTCGGCGAACGCATGGGACGACACAAGGGCGCGCTCACGTTCCTCTTCGCCGCGACTCTCTTCACGAGCGCCGCCCTGCTCTTCTGGGTCGAGCCGATGGTGGCGAAGATGCTGCTGCCGCTGCTGGGCGGCACGCCGTCGGTCTGGAACACCTGCCTCCTCTTCTTCCAGACGATGCTCCTCGCCGGATACGCCTACGCGCTCTTCGCCTCGCGCCGGCTCACGCTCGCCCGACAGATCGTCGCCCAGCTCGCGCTGCTCGCGCTCGCCGCGCTCACCTTCCCCGTCTCGATCTCTGCGGCGACCGCCGCGAGCGTGCCGCGCGGGGGCGACCCGGCGTTCTGGCTGCTCGGACGTCTGTTCGTCGTCGCCGGTCTCCCCTTCTTCGTCCTCGCGGCCTTGAGCCCGCTGCTCCAACGCTGGTTCGCCGCGACGCGCCACGAGTCGGCGCGCGATCCTTACTTCCTCTACGCCGCGAGCAACGCCGGGAGTCTCGTCGCTTTGGTCGGTTACCCGCTCGCCGTCGAGCCGCTGCTCGCGCTGCGCCGTCAGAGCGCGGTCTGGTCTTGGGTTTACGCCGCGCTCGCGCTGCTCGTCGCGCTCTGCGCCGCCGCCGCGTGGCGCGCGTCCGCGCGAACAGGCGAGACGGGAGTTGATGAAAACACGGCGAGCGAGAATGAGACCGGCGGGGCTCGGCGGCCAGACGGTGAGAAGTTGACGAACGCGCGGCGGGCGCGCTGGGTGCTGCTCGCGTTCGTGCCTTCGAGCCTGATGCTCGGCGTGACGACTTACGTCTCGACCGACATCGCGTCGCTGCCGCTGCTGTGGGTCGTGCCGCTGTCGCTCTACCTCGTCACGCTCGTCGTCGCGTTCGCGCGGCGCGGAGTGGCGCGGAGGCGTCTGGTCGAGCGCGCGATGCCCGGCGTCGCGCTCGTCTTCCTGCTCGCTTATCTGTCGGGCGCGACGCAGCCCGTGTGGTTCCTCGTCGCGATCCATCTTTTGTTCTTCTTCGTCGCCGCGCTGATGTGCCACGGCCGTCTCGCCGACGACAGACCCGACGCGCGACACCTCGCGGAGTTCTACCTGTGGCTCGCCGTGGGCGGCGCGCTCGGCGGGCTCTTCAACGCGATCGTCGCGCCGCTCGTCTTCACGCGCGTCGTCGAGTACCCCGTCGTGATCGTCGCGGCGTGCGCCCTCATCCCGCGCCGCGCCTCCGCCGCTGATGAAAACAGGGCGCGCGAACGCTGGCTCGATCTGGGCTACGCGGCGGGGCTCTGCCTGCTCTCTGTCGTCGCCGCGCTCTTCGTCTCCCGCCAGGACTTCGACGACAACTCGAAGCTCGCGCTCGTCGTCGGCGCGCCGCTCGTCGTCGCCTACTTGCTGAGACACAGACCTCCGCGCTTCGCCCTCGCGCTCGGCGCGATCACGCTCGGCGCGGCGTTCTACCACTCGCTCGACACGCGCACGCTCCTGACCGCGCGCAACTTCTTCGGCACTCTGAAGGTGACGCAGGACGCGGGCAGCGATCTCCGCTGGCTCTACCACGGCACGACGATCCACGGTCGCCAGTCGACCGATCTCAGCCGCCAGTGCGAGCCGCTCTCCTACTACCACCGCGCGGGTCCGCTCGCCACGGTCTTCGACGCCTACGACGCGCGCCCCGCGTCGCCCAACGTCGCCGTCGTCGGTCTCGGCACGGGCGCGACCGTCGCCTACTCGCGGGCGGGCGAGAGCTGGACGTTCTACGAGCTCAACCCCGCCGTCTTAGCCGTCGCCGAGCCGCCCGACTACTTCACTTACCTTTCTTACTGCACCCACGGCGCGCCCGTCTCGGTCGTCCTCGGCGACGCGCGGCTGCGACTCGCCGAAGCGCCGCCGCAGGCTTACGGTCTGATCGTCCTCGACGCCTTCAGCTCCGACGCGATCCCCGTGCACTTGATGACCGCCGAGGCGCTCGATCTCTACCTCTCGAAGCTCGCGCCGGGCGGCGTCGTCCTCTTCCACATCTCGAACCGCAGCCTCGACCTGCACCCGGTCGTCGCAGACCTCGCGCGCAGCCGCTCGCTCGCCTGCCTCGCCGCGGACGATCTCAACCACACCGCCGACAAAGAGCCCTCGCAGTGGGTCGCCGTCGCGCGCGGCGAGGACGATCTCGCGCCGCTGCTGAAAGACTCGCGCTGGTACAAGCTCGCGGGCGATCCCGCGCGGAGAGTCTGGACTGACGACTACTCGAACATCGTCAGCGTCTTCAAGCTGCGCTGAATAAAGTGTGAGACGCGCGGTCGCCGTTTCGCGCGCGGCAAGGTGATGCCTTATCATCGCGCTTCTCGCCATGTCTGAATCGCAAAGCGTCATTCAGGGTTGGAGCAAGCGCAGGCGACGCCTCGTCAAGTTGTCGCTCGTCGCCGTGAGCCTGCTCGCCGGTCTCGCCGTCGCGGAGATCGCGCTGCGCGTCGCGGGCTTCTCGTTCATCACCTTCTACCGGATGGACGCGGCGCGCGGCTACGCGCTCGAGCCGGGGCTCGAAGGCTGGTACAGGGCGGAGGGCGCGTCCTTCGTGCGCGTCAACAGCGAGGGCTTGCGCGACCGCGAGCACGCGAAACCGAAAGCCCCCAACACCTTCCGCGTCGCGCTGCTCGGCGACTCCTACGCGGAGGCTTTGCAAGTTCCACAGGAGTCAGCCTTCTGGCATCTGCTCGAAGCGCGGCTGCGCGCGTGCCCGGCGCTCGCGGGTCGCGACGTCGAGGTCATCAACTTCGGCGTCTCCGGCTACGGCACGGCGCAGGAGCTGATCACGCTGCGCGAGAAGGTCTGGGACTACTCGCCCGATCTCGTCCTGCTCGCGTTCACGCCGAACAACGACGTGATTGACAACTCGCGCGCGCTCAAGGGCGCCGACTACGTCCCCTACTTCACCTTCCGCGACGGCGCGCTCGCGCTCGACGACTCCTACCTCACTTCGCGCGCCTACCTGCGCCGGCAGTCGAAGCTCGCCCGCCTCGGCGTCTGGATCGAGCGGCACTCGCGCGTCGTCCAGGCGCTGCACCGCGCGCAGTACGTCCTCAAGCAGCGGCTCACGCTCTGGCGCTCCGAGCGCGCCGCCGCCGCGCGGCAGAAGTCCGCGCCGCAGCGGCAACGGGACGCGACGCCGACCGACGAAGAGCTGCGCGCGCGCGCCGGCGAGCTGGGGATCGACAACCTCATCTACCGCGAGCCGCTCGACGACACCTGGCGCGAGGCTTGGCGCGTCACCGAAGGGCTGCTCGCCGAGATGAGCCGGGAGGTCACGAGCCGCGGCGCGCGCTTTATTGTCGTCACCATCAGCGCGCCGACGCAGGTCTATCCCGATCCGTCGTTCCGCCAGAGCTTCATGCGGCGCGTCGGCGCGACCGATCTCTTCTACGTCGAGCGCCGCGTCCGAGCCGTCGGCGCGCGCGAGGGCTTCACCGTCTTCACGCTCGCCCCGGAGATGCAGGCTTACGCCGACGAGCACCACGCCTTCCTCCACGGCTTCCCCGGCGACCTCGGCAACGGACACTGGAACGCCGACGGTCACCGCCTCGCCGCCGAACTCCTCTCGCAGAAACTCTGCGACTGGCTCGACGGGAAACGATGAAGCCGGAACGACGAGCGATGAACTGCAAGGCAGTTTGTTTTCACCTCACCGCTCATCGTTCCGACCCCACCGTTCTCCTCTGCCGGGTGGACACGCGCGCGCGCGGGCTGGCAAACTATCGCGTCCGCGCCCGGTTCTCCGATGTACATCCTCGGCATCAGCGCTTATTACCACGACTCCGCCGCCTGCCTCGTGCGCGACGGGCGGATCGTCGCCGCGGCGCAGGAAGAGCGGTTCACGCGCAAGAAGCACGATCAGAACTTTCCCGTCAACGCCGTCGGGTTCTGCCTGAAACACGCGCAGATCACGGGCAAGGAATTAGACTTCGTCGCCTTCTACGACAAGCCCTTGTTGAAGTTCGAGCGCCTGCTCGAAACCTACATTGACTACGCGCCGCGCGGCTTCCGCTCGTTCCTGATGGCGATGCCCGTCTGGATCAAGGAGAAGCTCTGGATACGCGAGCAGGTCGCCGAGCACTGCGCAGGGTACGAGGGCAAGGTGCTCTTCACCGAGCACCACGAGTCGCACGCCGCGAGCGCCTTCTTCCCGTCGCCGTTCGAGTCTGCCGCCGTGCTGACGATGGACGGCGTGGGCGAGTGGGCGACGTCGTCTTACGGCTACGGTCGCGGCAACGAGCTGCACCTCCTCAAAGAGCTACACTTCCCGCACTCTTTAGGTCTGCTCTACTCCGCCTTCACCTACTACACGGGCTTCAAGGTGAATTCCGGCGAGTACAAGGTGATGGGGCTCGCGCCCTACGGCGAGCCGCGCTACGTGCGCCAGATTCTAGATGAGCTCGTCGATCTCAAAGAGGACGGGAGCTTGCGCCTCAACATGGACTACTTCAACTTCGCCGAAGGGCTGACGATGACGAACGACAAGTTCGACCGGCTCTTCGGCGGGCGACCGCGCAAGCCCGAATCCACGCTCACGCAGCGCGAGATGGACTTGGCGCGCTCCGTCCAGGAGGTCACCGAAGAGGCGATGCTCCGCATGGCTCGCCGCGCGCAGCGAGAGACGGGCGAGAAGAATCTGTGTCTCGCCGGAGGCGTCGCGCTCAACTGCGTCGGCAACGGGCTCATCCTGCGCGAGGGGGTTTTCGAGAACGTCTGGATACAGCCCGCCGCGGGCGACGCGGGCGGAAGTTTAGGCGCGGCGCTCTCGGTCTGGTATCAGTATTTGAATAACGAGCGCGACGCCCGGCAGGTGCGCGGCGGGCATGCCGACGGAATGCGCGGCGCTTACCTGGGTCCCGAATTTTCGGGCGACGAGATTCGCGCAGTTTTAGATTCGGTCGGCGCGAGCTACCGCCGCGTCGAGCCTTCGGACATCGCGGAGACGGTCGCGCGGCTGCTCGCCGACGAGAAGGTGGTCGGCTGGTTCAACGGGCGCATGGAGTTCGGACCGCGCGCGCTCGGCGCGCGCTCGATCCTGGGCGATCCGCGTAGCCCGCGTATGCAGTCGCAGATGAACTTGAAGATCAAGTTCCGCGAGAGCTTCCGCCCCTTCGCGCCGTCGGTCTTGCGCGAGCGCGTCGCGGATTACTTTGAGCTGGACTGCGACTCGCCCTACATGCTCCTCGTCGCGCCCGTGCGCGAGCACCTGCGCGTGCCCATGTCCGACGACGAGCACAAGCTCTTCGGCATCGAGAAACTGAACGTGCCGCGCTCGGTCGTCCCCGCCGTGACGCACGTTGACTACTCGGCGCGCGTGCAGACCGTGCGACGCGAGGACAACCCGGCGTACTACGATCTGATCGCCGCGTTCGACAGCCTGACCGGCTGCCCCGTCCTCGTCAACACCTCCTTCAACGTGCGCGGCGAGCCCATCGTGTGCACGCCGGAGCAGGCTTACACCTGCTTCATGCGCACAGAGATGGACTGCCTCGTCCTCGGCGAATTCCTGCTAGAGAAGCAGGCGCAAGACGCCGCGGCGTTCGTTGACGACGCGGCTTGGCAGGAGGAGTTTCAGCTTGACTGAGCGCACGGAAAGATCGAACGGGCGCGGCGACGAGCGTCGCGCGACGAGCGTGCGCGCGAAGTCAGACGCGCGAGCCGCGGCGAACAAGCAGGCGCGCAAGACGGCGCTGCTCGTCGGCTCCGTGCTGCTCGCAATCGCCGCGTGGAACTATCACCGCGGTCGCACGACCGTCGTCGAAGTCTTCGGCGTTGTCGGCGCGCTGCTCGTCCTCGTCGGCTTGCTCGTGCCACCCGCCGCGCGCGCGTTCCACGCGGGCTGGATGAAGCTTGCGCACGCGCTCGGCTGGGTCAACAGCCGCGTGCTGCTCACGGCGCTCTTCTACGGCGTCTTCGCGCCCTACGGCTTCCTCTCGCGCCTCGCGGGTCGCGATCCGCTGCGGCGGCGCCAGCGCGGCGGCGAGACTTACTGGACGACGCGCACCCGGACGCGCCAGACGCGCGAGCAGTTCGAGCGACTGTTTTGACGCGCCGCGCGGTTTCACGATAAATTCCTCGCGCCGATTCCCCGGAGGAGCTTACTGACGGATGGGCAAACTCGCGCTCGCCAACGAAATCTGGCTCTTCCTGCGCCAGAACAAGAAATACTGGCTGCTCCCGATCATCGTCGTCCTTGTGCTGATGGGCGTGCTGCTCATCTTCGCCCAGTCGTCCGCCCTCGCGCCTTTCATCTACACGATCTTCTAAACGTACACACAGAGGTGATTCATGTTGAAGAGACTCGTCACCGCCGCAGCCCTCGTCACGCTCTTTGCCGCCGCAGCCTTCGCACAGTGCCGCACGGGCGCGCCCGCGCGTGTCGCGTTCGTGCGCGGGAGCACGTCCGCGCGCGTGGAGAGCGTGATGCGGATCAAGGGCGACGCCTGCTATAGCTTGCGCGCGCGCGCCGGTCAGCAGATGATCGTCAGCCTCTCTTCGGCGCACGACTTCGCGCGCTTCAACGTCTTCCCGCCGTCGAAGGATCACACCATCGCGAGCGAGACTGCCGAGTGGAGCGGCGTGCTGCCCGAAACCGGCGACTACGTGATCGCCGTCTATCCGCGCACCGACGACGAAGCGGGCTCCTTCACGCTCGACGTCACCGTCAACGCAGCGCCCGCGAACGCCGCGCCGACCGCGACTCCCGCGCCGTCGGACACCTCTTCCGCGGGCGGCGCGGGCGGGCAAGGCTACACTTTCGACGCGGGCGAGGGCGCTTACGTGTTCGACGGCAAGCCGCCCGTCGGCTTCGCGGGGCTGGAGGCGCTGGAGCTGCCCGGCGTGCTGCTCCGCCTCGGCGCGAACAACTCGATCGTCTCCGTCTCGACCGATCCGCACGCTTGGGTTGACACGAGGAGCGGGCGGCAGGTCAAGCAGTTCAAGTCGAAGCGCGTCACGCTCAACGGCGACGAGATCAGTTTCGAGACCGAGGCTGTCGGCGGCGTCAGCTACCAGTTCACCGGTCGCTTCTACAAGGATCAGGTTGACAAGGGGCAACTGCTCAACGCGACACTCAAGGGACAGATCGTCAAGCTCGTCAACGGCAAGAAGGTCGCCGCGGCGCAGCTCAATCTCTACCAAGCCGTCGGCGGCTGATCACACTACGCAACGGCGACGCGCGACTCACCCGCGCGTCGTCGCTGAGACCTCTCAGACCTTAGCCCGCTCAGCCGTCCCGCGATTTCACTACACGGGAGGGTCGCTACCATGCGCAAGTTTTTACTGACAACGCTGTGCGCTCTGGCACTTACGGCGCTGGCGGGCGCGAGTGTCGCGGCGCAGGAGCCGCAGTCCGAAAGCAAGACGGACAAGGTCGTTGACAAGACGAAGGACGCCGCCTCGGACGTGAAGCACACGACCAAGAAGGGCGCGAAGAAGACCGCGAAGACGACGAAGAAAGTGGTCAACGAGACCGCCGACAAGACCGAGGACGCGAAGGACAAGGTCGGCGACGCCGCGGACGCGACGAAGAAGACGGGCGCGGCTGTCGTCAACAAAACAGAGGACGCGGGCTCCGCCGTCGCCGACAAGACCGAAGACGCGGCGCAGAAGACCGCCGAGGGCACGAAGGCAGCGGCGCACAAGACGAAGAAGGCCGGCGAGAAGGTCGCCAACAAGACGGGCGACGCGGCTGACGCCGCCGCCGAAGGCACGAAAGCCGCCGCCAGCGCGACGGCTGACAAGACCGGCGACGCCAAGGACGCGACCGTGAAAGGCGCGAAGAAGACCGGCAACTGGTTCAGCCGCGGCTTCCACAAAATCTTCCACTGAGAGCCGCCTGATAACTCTCTGACGAGAGACGAAAGGGCGCGCTTTGTGTGAGCGCGCCCTTTCTCATTCGTCACAACTCGCCTGATCTTCAGTCGGCGAACGCGACGGTCAACTCTCGCAAGCTGGCTGAGTCGCTCGCGTCCTTCGCGGTCGCCTCCTCGCGGCTGACGTGGTTGTAGAGGATGTCTCGCTGCTGTGGGCGGAAGCCCGCCTCGCGGATGAGGTAGCGCAGCGTCTTTTCGTCAGCCTCGTTGTGCGCGCCCGCGGCGGAGACGACGTTCTCCTCGATCATGATCGAGCCCATGTCGTCCGCGCCGAACCTGAGCGCGACCTGTCCGAGCCGCAGCCCCTGCGTCAGCCAGGACGACTGGAAGTGCTCGACGTTGTCGAGGAAGACGCGCGAGACGGCGAGCACTTTCAGATAATCAATTCCGGTCGGCTCCTCCGTGATGCGCCGACCGAGCGCCGTGTTCTCGCGCTGGAACGTCCACGGGATGAACGCCGTGAAGCCGCCCGTCTCGTCTTGCAGATCGCGTATGCGCTCGAGGTGTCGGACGCGGTGCTCGACGCGGTCGCCGATGCCGAACATCATCGTCGCCGTCGAACGAAGCCCGGCGCGGTGCGCCGCGCGCATCACGGCGAGCCACTCGTCGGTCGTGCACTTGGTCGAGACGCGCTTTCTCACCTCGTCGTCCAGAATCTCCGCCCCGCCGCCGGGCAAGCTAGACATCCCGGCGTCCTTCAAACGCGAAAGAATCTCCTCGTAGGAGAGCTTCGAGATGAGGTGGATGTTGTGAATCTCCGGCGGCGAGAAGCTGTGCAGTTGGAAGTTCGGGTACCGCGCGTGCAGCGTGCGGAGTAAATCCTCGTACCACTCGATGCCGAAGTCGGGATGCAAGCCGCCCTGCATGAGCACGCCCGTGCCGCCGAGCGCGATGGTCTCGTCAATCTTCTCGCAAATCTCTTCGACCGTGCGGACGTATGTGTCGGGCTTGCCCGGACGCCTGTAAAATGCGCAGAAGGTGCAGACGACGTTGCAGACGTTCGTGTAGTTGATGTTGCGATCAATGATGTACGTGACGACGCCGGACGGGTGCTTACGTTTTCTAACCTCGTCCGCCGCCACGCCCATGCGTGCGATGTCGTTCGACTCTAACAGCGCCCGGCAGTCGTCCGCCGTCAGGCGCTCGCCGGAGAGCGCGCGATCCAGAATCGGTTGAATGTCGCTCATCATCTTCAGGCGCGATTATCGCGCAGACTCTTCAAGCTCGGCAATCGCCCCGCCCCGCGCAAAACGCTAAAGTAATCGCGCGGTTTGGCATTTTGCCTTAGCCCCGTAGGAGCGTCATGTTTATAGTCCGCGACGGCGCATTCATCTTCCAAGCCCCGTCAGGGGCGACATGTCGCCCCTGACGGGGCTTCAAGAAATCTGTTTGTTGCTCGCTGCTATAAACATTTCGTCCCCACGGGACTTTCAAAAGCTACATCGTCTCAACCAGCGTGCCACAACTCTTCACTCGAAGGATCGCAACGGTCGGACGCGCTCGACGAGACCGTGCTTGTGCGCGAGCGCGAAGTAGAGTTCCAGCCCGGCGCGCAGATCATCGTCCAGCTCGAAGCAGACGTTCTCGGTCAGGTAGTCGCGCAACTCCTCGCGCGGGAGTCTGAGCCGTCGCTCGTAGTCGGCGACGATCTCGCCCACCTGCGCCAGCCCCTCGTCGCGCGCGCCCGCGAAATCCGCCGCGCGCACCGCCTCGAGCGCGGACTCGTGCGCCATCCACATCGCGAAGACGAAGCCGCGCCCCGTGTGCTCGCGCCAGAGCGTCGCGAGATCGTGGACGAAGAGCCCCGCGCGCGGGAACGTCATCGCCGGGTCGCCGATGACGAGCGCCGCGTCCGCCCCCGCGAGCATCGCGCCCACGTCCGCGGCGCGCGGCGCGGTCTCAACGTCGTGACCCAGGAACTCGCGGAAGATGATCCGCACGAGCGCCGCGGACGTGCGCGACGACTCGTCGAGCGCGACGCGCCGCACGTCTCTTAGATCGTCACGCCGCGTCGCGAGCACGACGCTTCGGACGGCGCGGCGCGCGCCGACGCACACGCCCGGCACGACGGCGACTTCGGGGAGTCTCTGGTATTCGATGACGGGCACGAGAGCCGCCGCGACCTCGCCGCGCGCGAGCATGTCGGCGCAGCGCGCGGGCGCGGTGTCGGTCAGAAGCTCGACCGCGCGCCGACGCGAGCCCCGCGTGTAGCTCCAGATGAGCGGCGCTGAGTTCAGGTAGCTCGAAGCCGCGACGCGCGGCGAGTCTCTGTTTTCGTCGGGGGCGATGATCGGCACCGTGTTTGATGGAAGCCGGGCTTCTAAAACTTCACGACGATGCTAACGCACGCGCGGCGGCGCGGCAAGAAACGCTCGCCGCCGGGGCGCGCGACGAAACGGCGGTGCGCGTTGACAGTTCTCCTCCCGCGTCATTACCATCGCACCCGCACGCCGCTTCTATGCGAATCTACGACATCAGCGTCGGAATCTCCCCGACGGAGACGCCAGTCTATCCGGGCGATCCCGGCATAGAGATCGTCGCGCACGCGGCGATGTCGCGCGGGGACAAGGCGAACGTCTCGCTGCTGCGCTTCGGCGCGCACACGGCGACGCACGTTGACGCGCCCGCGCACTTCATCGGCGGGGCGCGCACCGTCTCCGAGACGCCGCTCGACGCGCTCTGCGGCCGGGCGCGGGTCGTGCGCGTCGAAGACAGCGTGCGGGAGATCGGCGCAGATCACGTCGCCGCGCTCGTGCCCGTGGGCGCGGAGCGCGTGCTCTTCAAGACGCGCAACTCCGCCTTCTGGTCGGAGCGCCGCGGAAACTTCCGGGAAGACTTCACGTACATCACAGGCGAGGGCGCGCGCGCGCTCGTCGGGCGGGGCGTGCGGCTCGCCGGGATTGACTATTTGTCGGTCGAGAAGTTCCATGCGGAAACCTTTGAGACGCACACGACGCTGCTCGCGCGCGGCGTCGTCATCGTCGAGGGCTTAGACCTCAGCGCGGTCGAGGAGGGCGAGTACGAACTCGTCTGCCTCCCGCTCAAAATCACGGGCGGGGCGGGCGACGGCGCACCGGCGCGCGCGATCCTGCGGACGCTCGAATGAAGATGCCGAAGGATAAAAAAACTGAAGGTCGCGGCGGCGACGCGCGGCAGCAGCGCGAAGACCTCTCGGCGGCGAACGACGCGGGCTACCGCGAACGCGTCTTCGAGATCGTGCGGCGCATCCCCAAGGGGCGCGTGATGACCTACGGCCGGCTCGCCGCGCTGCTCGGCGAGGGCTACACGGCGCGCACCGTCGGCTACGTGATGCACGCAGCGGACGAGTCAGTTCCGTGGCAGCGCGTCATCAACGCGCAGGGCGCGTGTTCGACGGGTCGCGTCGTGCTGCCGCCCGACTTGCAGCAGCGCATGCTCGAATCCGAGGGCGTCGTGTTCGACGCGCGCGGTCGCTGCGATCTCGAACGCTACCGCTGGACGCCGGAGGAGTTCGAGGGCGACGGAGAGGACGACGAGTCGTCGCAGCCGAGTCTCTTCGCCGACTGAAGACCGGGCAACGAAAGTGAGTCGCAACACATGAGCGATCAGCTACCGCAGAGGCGCACGCCCTACCCCGTGAGCGATCCGCGCTACTCCGTCTCGCCGCAGATGGTGACGACCGCGTTCGAGCTGCCGGGCTACCGCGTCAGGCAGAACCTGGGCGTCGTGCGCGGCATCGTCGTGCGCTCGCGCAACGTCTTCGTCAACATCGGCGCGGTCTTCAACCAGCTCGTCGGCGGCAACATCACCGCCTGGTCGAACCTCTGCGAGCAGGCGCGGCGCGACGCCTTCGACATCATGATCCAGCACGCCACGGAGATCGGCGCCAACGCCATCGTCGGCGCGCGCTACGACGCGACCGAGATCGCGACTGGCGTTACCGAAGTTCTCGCCTACGGCACGGCGGTCGTCGTCGAGCCGAACGAAGGCACGGGGATTTACAACTCTTGAGCGCGACGCAAACCTAGTTGCCGGACGAGCGGGCGCAATTGTCGGACAGACAGCTCGCGCGGCTGCGCGACGCTCTCGCGCGCGTCCCCTTCGCGCGGTTGCTCGGCATCGAGATCGTCAGTCTCGCGCCCGGCGAGGCGACGATGCGCATGCGCGCGCGCCCGGAGCTGATGCGCATGGAGGGCATCATGCACGGCGGCGCGCTCGCGTCTTTGATGGACTCGGCGTCCGCTTTTGCCGTGCTGACGACGCTCGAAGAGGGTGAGCGCACGGTCACGATTGATCTCACGATCCACTACCTGCGACCAGTCAGCGGTGGTTCGGTCGAAGCCCGCGCGACGGTGCTGCGCGCCGGGCGGCGCGTCGTCACGGTCTCAATCGAGGCGACCAGCGAGCCGGGCAAGACCGTCGCGACCGCCCTGACGACCTACCTCAAGACCGCCTAAACTACTGAATTTCAGGGGATAAACGCCCGCTTGCGTTCGCCCTTCCGTGCCGTAAATTCTCATAGACAAACTTCATTATTTTTGTAAAAATATGTTTGTACACGCCACAGGCGCCGCCCTGTGGCAAGTTCCCTCTGAGAGCCTCTTCTTGAAGCCTCTCACTCCCGTCCGGCGCAACTCGGTTCATGCTGTCCCTTTACCAAGCACTCCTAGCTCAGCACCCACGCCAGCTAACGCCCGTGCGCTGCGCCGATCAGACCATCGCGCAGCTTCACCGCTATTTCGAGGACGTGGTGTTGGAGAACAACTTGGCGGCGCTGGTCGTCGAGAGTCTGCCGACGAGAGCCGAGCGCTCGCAGCGCACGCTCGAGCACGTGATGGCGATAGGACGCGCCGCGCGCCACGCCTTCTTCTTCGCCGCGCGCGAAGACGCTATGAACAACCTGCCGCTCGGTCGGCGCGAAGGCATACGCGAGCCCGTGCTCCTCGCGCGCGCCTCGCAGGACGGGCACGACGAGCACTTCGTCGTCATCGCCGACGCGCGCTTCTCCGCCCTCCTCGTCTCGCTGCGCGACGAAGACGACGCGGCCGCGCAGAACGGCTACGAGGTGGTCTGGACGTTCGAGCCCGACATCGTTTACTCGGCGCTCGAATACCTGATGGCGCGCGTCACCGCCGAGCGCCTGCCGCAGACCGAAGAGTTCGCGGGCGCCGTGCGCACCTGCATGCCGAAGGCGACCTCGCTCCAGTTGACCGTCTCGGTCACGACGAAGCTCGCGCGGCTGCTGCAGGAGCAGGCGGCGCGCGAGGTCGCCGTCAACCGCATCGCGTCCGCCATCCGTAGCTCTCTGGAGCTGCCGAGCATCCTGCAGACGACCGTCAACGAGGTCGGCAACGCGCTCAACGCGCAGCACTGCGCCCTGCGCGTGGACGGCGAACTCGAACAGCCGCCGACGACCAAGTGCTACTTCCGCGAAGGCGTCGCGGGCGACCCGGAGCAGGAAGAGCTCGTCAACGATCTCAACGCCTACCACGCGCGCCTGACGCGCAAGCACAAGAGCTTCGTGCAGGACGGACGCGATCACGCCAGCTCCGAGGACGACGACGAGGCGCGCCCCGTGGCGGTCGTCCCGCTCGTCTATCAGCTACGCTTCATGGGCGTGCTCATGGTGCGCTCCCACGACTCGAAGCGCATCTGGCATGAGAGCGAGCTGCTCCTTCTGCGCACGGTCGCCGATCAGGTCGCCGTCGCCGTCAACCACGCGCGCCTCTTCCAGCAGCAGCAGCAGTTGGCCTTGACCGACAGCCTCACCGGCTGCGTCAACCGCCGCTCCTTCGAGATGCAGTTAGAGCGTGACCTCCGGCTCGCCACGCGCATGCGCCAGCCCGTCTCGCTCATCATGCTCGACATAGACCACTTCAAGCGCGTCAACGACACGCACGGTCACGACGCGGGCGACGCGGCGCTCCGGTTCCTCGCCGACGTGCTCAGAGACGAGCTACGCGGCGTGGACACCGCCGCGCGCTACGGCGGCGAGGAGTTCGCCGTCATCCTCCCGCAGGCGAACCTCGAAGGCGCGCTCATCGTCGCCGAGCGGCTGCGCACGCGCCTCGAAAACACGGACATCCCCGGCATCGGACGCATCACCGCCTCCTTCGGCATCGCCACCTTCCCGCTCCACGCCAACTCGTGCGCGCAGCTCGTCTCCGCCGCCGACCACGCGCTCTACGAAGCCAAGCACGCGGGGCGCAACCTCGTCAGCACGCCCGACACGGAGCCGCGCGAACTCTGCGACGAGATGTTCGACGTAGTGCGCGAGACGTCGCTCTCAGAAACGGAAGCGCCCGCCGCGCCGCACGTCGTCTAACGCGCCGCCAATTCCGCGTTCCGCTCTTCCCCGCCACCCGCAAGTCCCCATCACAGACCCGCCGCGTTTGGCTTTGGCGAGGAAATCGCGCATCATAGAAGCGCAATTTTCATCAAGCGTCAGAGCACGGCGTCGGCGTCCGTCCGTTTTCAGCGATGGGAGAACTCAGAAAGTTCGCAGCGTATTTCCGACCCTACAAGGCGAGCCTCGCGTTCGGCGTCTTCTGCATCCTCGCCTCGACCGTCGCCGGTCTTTTCATCCCCGCGCTCGTCGGGCGCGCGATTGACGCGCTGCGCGCGGGCGTGACGACGTGGACGCTCGTGCGCTCCGCCGCGACGATCCTCGGCGTCAGTCTCGTCAGCGGAATTTTTCTTTTCTTGCAGCGCCGCGTCCTCATCAACATGTCGCGCCACGTCGAGTACGACCTGCGCCGCGACTTCTACGCCCACCTCCAGAGGATGCCGCTCTCTTTCTTCCACGCGAACCGCATCGGCGATCTGATGGCGCGCGCGACGAACGATCTCGCGGCGGTGCGACAGTTGGCGGGTCCGATGATCATGTACACGCTGCAGACCGTGTTCGTCGTCGTCATCGTCCTGCCGCTCATGCTGCGGATCAGCGTGCGCCTGACGCTGCTGCTCTTCGTCACGATGCCGCCAGGAGAACTTCACGGGCGTCCGCGTCGTGCGCGCCTACGCGCAGGAGGACTCGGAGATCGCGGTCTTCAACCGGCTGAATCGCGAGTACGCGGATCGCAACCTGAGCCTCGTGCGCATCGAGGCGATGATGCGCCCGCTGATGCAGTTTTTGATCGGGCTCGGCTACGTGCTCATCCTCTGGTACGGCGGTCTGCTCGCCGTGCGCGGCGCGATGACCGTCGGGCAGTTCACCGAGTTCAACCTTTATTTGACGCGACTCATCTGGCCCCTCATCGCGCTCGGCTACGTCGTCAACCTCTACCAGCGCGGCACGGCGAGCCTCAAGCGCATGAACGCGATCTTCGCCGTCGAGCCCGCGATCAAAGACGAGCCGACGGCGCGCGAGCAGCCGCCGATCAAGGGGCGCATCGAATTCCGCAACCTGCACTTCCGCTACAACGAGACGATGCCGGAAGTGCTGCGCGGGATCGATCTCACAATCGAAGCCGGACAGACGGTCGCCTTCGTCGGTCGCACCGGCACGGGCAAGTCAACGCTGATGAACTTCATCCCGCGCGTGCTCGATCCGCCGCCCGGCACGGTTCTGGTTGACGGCGTTGACGTGCGCGACTACCCGCTCGCGCGGCTCCGCTCGGCCGTCGGCTACGTGCCGCAGGAGACTTTCCTCTTCAGCGAGACGCTCGCCGAGAACATCGCGTTCGGCGTCGAGAGAGCCTCCCGCGCGGAGGTCGAGTGGGCTGCCGAAATCGCGGGGCTCGGAGACGACGTGCGCGGCTTCCCCGAGGGCTTCGACACGATGGTGGGCGAGCGCGGCATCACGCTCTCCGGCGGGCAGAAGCAGCGCACGGCGATCGCCCGCGCCGTCATGCGCCAGCCGCGCATACTCATCCTCGACGACGCGCTCTCTTCCGTGGACACCTACACCGAGGAGAAGATTCTCGCGCAGCTGCGCGGCGTGATGCGCGAGCGCACTTCGCTCATCGTCTCGCACCGCATCTCGACCGTCCGCGACGCAGACCTGATCTGCGTCCTCGACGAGGGGCGCATCGTCGAGCGCGGCACGCACGGGGAGCTGCTCGCGCGCGGCGGCGAGTACGCCGCGCTCTACGAGAGACAACTGTTGGAGGAGGAACTCGCGGCGAGCTGACGGACAACTCACCGCGCCGACTCGCTACACAGGATTTTCGTCGCCATGATGAATCAACCGACAAGCCAGCTCGCCGCCTCGCGTTTCCGCGGGCTCGTGATCATCTGGCTCGCGCAGATCGCTTCGCTCGTGATGCTCTCGGTGCTCGCGTTCGTGCTGCGCCCGTCGGCGGGGTCGGACGAGCGCGTTCCGGCGACGACGCTCGTCGCGCTCGCCGTCGCAGCGCTCGGCGCGCTCGCCGCCGCGTTCTTCCTGCGCGCGCGCTTCGCCTCGCGGGCGGTCTTCGAGCGCCGCCCCGATCTCGTCACGACCGGGCACGTCATCGCCTTCGCGCTCTGCGAAGCGTGCGGCGTCATCGGTCTCGTCACCCGCTTCGCGACGGGCGCGCCCGAAGCGACCTACTTCTTCGTCGCCGCGCTCGTCGGCTTCCTGCTGCTCTTCCCGCGCCGCGCGCAGATCGAAGCCGCGACAACGGGCGGGGGGCAGGATTTTAAGACGACTTTGTAGCGCGAACGGCTTTTCGTCAGCCGCGCG
Organism: Acidobacteriota bacterium; assembly: GCA_020201365.1. Lineage (GTDB taxonomy): Bacteria > Acidobacteriota > Blastocatellia > Pyrinomonadales > Pyrinomonadaceae > JAIVGV01. Next base: position 9,522 of record JAIVGV010000029.1, on the reverse strand, counting down.
AAGTTCGGCGGACGAAGTTACGCGGGAGTTTTCGCAACAACAATTTCAAAGCACACCCGATGTCAACAGCGGTTCAAAAGTTCCACGAAGAGGAAGCCATCGGCAAGACCTACGACTCGCAGGTCGCCTGGCGGCTACTGCGCTACCTCAAACCTTACATTCGCGCGCTCGTCCCCGCGCTCCTGCTCACGCTCGCCTTGAACGGCTTGAACGTGCTCTACCCGAAGTTTACGCAGTGGGCGATTGACTGGCGCATCGTGCCCGCGCACGACGGTCAGCAGCCCTACGCCGAAGCCATGCGCGGTCTCATCTGGCTCGGCGTCGCCGCGCTCGTCGTGCGCCTGCTCGTCTTCGTCTTCGGCTACACGCAGACCGTCCTGCTTGAATCCATCGGGCAGCGCGTCATGTACGACCTGCGCGACGAGCTGTACACAAAACTTCAACGTCAAGAAGTCGCCTACTTCGACCGCAACCCCGTCGGTCGCATCATGACGCGGCTGACTTCCGACGTTGACGCGCTGAACGAGCTGTTCACCTCCGGCGTCACCGACGTGCTCGGCGACGTGGTGATGATCGGCGTCATCATTGTCATCATGGTCTGGATGGACTGGCGTCTGACGCTCGTCACGCTCGTCACCGTCCCGATGCTCTTCGCCGCGACCTCGTGGTTCCGCAAGCACGCGCGCCGCGGCTACGACATGGTGCGCACGCGCATCGCGCGCATCAACTCGTTTTTGCAAGAACACCTTTCGGGCGCGCAGACCGTCCAGATTTTTAACCGCGAGGCGAAGTCGCGCCAGCAGTTCCACGATCTCAACGACTCCTACCGCAACGCGAACGTCGAGACGATCTTCTACTACGCGGTCTTCTTCCCGCTCGTTGACCTGATCGGCGCGGTCGGCATCGCCCTCGTCATCTGGTACGGCGGCTACCACGTCATGCGCGGCGGCGTGAGCGCGCTCTCGCTGGGCGCGCTCGTCGCGTTCATCCAGTATTCGCAGGCGCTCTTCCAGCCGATCCGCGACATCTCGGACAAGTACAACGTCCTGCAAGCCGCGATGGTCGCCTCGCACCGCATCTTCCGCACGCTCGATCAGCCCGTGCTCGTGCTCCCGCCCGCCGAGGCTCAGAAGGCCGGGCGCGCGCGCGGTCGCATCGAGTTCGATCACGTCTGGTTCGCCTACAAGGGCGAGGACTGGGTGCTGAAAGATGTTTCGTTCACGGTCGAGCCCGGTCAATCGGTCGCGCTCGTCGGACACACCGGATCGGGCAAGACGACGATCACGAACCTCCTCATGCGCTTCTACGACGTGCAGCGCGGGCGCGTCCTGTTAGACGGCGTGGACGTGAAGGATTGGGACTTGAGCAGCTTGCGCGAGAACTTCGCGGTCGTCCTCCAAGACGTGTTCCTCTTCAGCGGGACAATCGGCGGGAACATCCGTCTGGGGCGCGAAGACATCAGCGAGGGGCGCGTCGAGTGGGCTGCGCGCGAGGTGCACGCCGACGAGTTCGTGCAGCGCCTTCCAGAAAAATACAAAGCCGAGGTGCGCGAGCGCGGCGCTGGGCTCTCGGTCGGGCAGAAGCAGCTCATCAGCTTCGCGCGCGCGCTCGCCTTCGATCCCGCGTTGTTGATCTTGGACGAGGCGACCAGCTCCATTGACACCGAGACCGAGCAACTGATCCAGCAAGCCATCGAGCGCGTCATGCGCGACCGCACGTCAATCGTCGTCGCGCATAGACTTTCGACCATCCAGCGCGCCGACCGGATCGTCGTCCTCCACCACGGCGAGATACGCGAGATGGGCACGCACCAGGAGTTGCTCGCCCTGCGCGGACTCTACTGGCGGCTCTACAAACTCCAGTACGCCGACGGCGCGCGCGAAGAGGCGACGCGCACGGACGACGAGACGCGCGCGGACTTCACGAGCGGGCAGTTGCAGTTCAGCGACTGAGCCGATTGCGGATTGCGGATTTCGGATTGCTGATTGGAAGCCCCCAGAACTTGAAGCGCGGCCGCGAGTATTCAACTCTCGCGGCCGCGCTTCTTTAATCCGCATTCCGCAATCCGAAATCCGAAATTCGCGTTACGGCTGCGGCGTCGCCGCGGGCATCACGAAGATCGAGTCCTGTATGGGCGCGTTCGCCTTGATATCCGTGAACTTGCGAATGGCGATGGGGTTATTGACGTTGACCGAGGACGAGCGGACGGTGAAGGGCAGCTTCACGCCGTCAACGTCGCGGTAGTCCTCGTAGTCAACCTGTTCGGGAACGTCGAAGAGGAAGAGCGAGCGGATCGTCAGTTGTCGCAGCAGCAGCCCCGACTGCTGATCGAAGAAGAAGTACTGCTTCACGTCGGGCGCTGGTGTAGCTTCGAGCACCCACGCCTGCGCGTCGGCGACGCGCCCGCGACCGCGCACGGTCATCTGCGGGAACGGCTGCGCGAGCTTGAGCGGCATGAGGTAGCGCGAGACGTTCCGCAGGTCTGCAAGCTCCGCGGCGTTGAGCGCGCGAGCGCCGCGCGCGTTCGTCGTCCAGCCGCCGCTCGCGCCGTTGAGGCCCTGTCGCACCTCGCCCGCCGTCTGCTGTCCCTGCGCCGGGATGGTCGCGACGACGTAGAGGCGGTCGGGCGTGGCGACGGTTACTTCGTAGGGAGTCGCGCCGCCGCGCGCCCCCTCGCGCGTCCCGCGCATGACGAGCGTCTTCAGCTTGGCGACGGCGTCCGCGCCGCCGACAGCCGCGACGTACTTCGCCAAGACCTGTTCGGCCGTGGGACGCGGAGGCTGTGCCGGTTGACCGACGACCGCGCCGCCCAGCGGTGTCTGCCCGCCCTGCGCTGGCGCGCCTGCTGCGGGAGGCTGACCAGCGGGCGTGCCGGGCTGACCGCTGCTCGCGCCCTGCCCGCTGCCGGGACCGTTGCCGGGCGGAAGCGACGGCGCGGCGAGCGGCAGACGCGGCATGTGCGGCGCGCCCGCGTGACCCTGATGGCAGGTGTAGCAACTGATGCGCTCGTTGTCGAACGCGGCGAGGTGGTGGCTGTTCACGTCCATCTGCATCGCGATCATGGCGCGCGCCGTCTTCTTCTCCTCCTTCGCGTCGCTCACGAAGTCCAAGCCGTCCCCGGCGGCGTTGCGCGCGTGGCAGAAGCCGCAGTTCACGCCGAGCGACGAGGCGAAGAAGTTCATCGTCTCGCCGAGCTGATCGGCGGGCATCCCCTTCAAGACCTGAATGTTTTTATAGACCTGCTCGGCGGGCGCGTTCGCCGGGTGCTGAGCCGCGCCGCCGCCCGCGGGCTGCTGCGCGCTCGACTTCCAACCCCAACTCGCCGCGAAGAGGCACGCGAACACGGCGACGACCGCGAGCCTCAGCTTCAACCCGAGATTCTTAGACCTCACGAGATGTGCTCCTTTTCCGAAGTTAGAGGGGGATGATACACGACGGCGACGAACGACGACACGAATCGGCGGTCGCGAAGTATAGCCCGGAACGTATAACGAAACCCTAGGGGCAGGGATTGTCCCCGCCCGCGAGCGCGCGGCAGCGCGCTCACACGATCTGTCATCAACGCGGATTGTTACGAACCTGCGTGCGCGCTGTCGCGCGGCGGGCGGGGACGAGCCCGGCCCCGACGATCATTTATTCCGTCGCGCTTCGGATTCGGGCGTCGCCCCTGTCGTCGCAGTCGCGGCGGTCGCCTTCTCTTCCTTGCCCGCGCGCGCCTTGATCGGCGTGAGCGCGTCGAACGACTGATAAATTTGCAGGTACATCTGCGTCTCGCGCGGGATGTAGGTGCGCCACGCCTCGCCGCCGCGGCGGATGTAGGAGGCGAGCTTGTCCGGGTTCGAGTTGTACCCGGCGGCGATCAGCTCCTGCTTGGTCGCGACGTGGTTCAGGAGCGCGTCCGAGATGTCGGGCTGCAGGTTGAGATCGCTCCAGGTGTCGCGCACGTAGAGCAGCATCGCTTCGAGCGCGTTGCCGTGGTTGCGCATCCCCAAGACGAAGTCGGGGTTCAAGCCGACCGCCGGGTAGCGCTGGCGGAGCATCTGGTACGTCCAGGGGATCATCTGCACCATGCCGCCCGCGCCCGCAGTCGAGACGGAGTAGCGGTAGGTGTCGAGCTCGTTCAGCGCGTAGAGCGCATAGACCTCCTCGAAGAGCGGGCGGCGCGCCTCGTTGCGGAAGCGGTCGTGGTCTATGTGCTCGACGACGCACAGGCGCTCCGCCATGTCCTGTATCTCCGGCGCGATGTTGATGCCCCTCTGCTTCAAGCGCCCCGCCGCCAGATCTACCATCGTGTGGACGTAAGCCTGCCCCGCCTTGACGAGCTCCGGCGTGACGAGCGCCGGGTGCGCGGAGGTGTAGTAAGCCATCTCGCGGTAGCGACCGAACTTCTCGATCGGGTACTCGACGAGGAGCGGCGCGAGCTGGCGACCCGCGAGATCGGAGACGACGACCGCCGTGTTGACGTAGTTCGGGCGCACGACGCGCACGCGCAGCGGCGTGCCGAGCGACGAGTAGAGCGTCACCTCCGCGCCCTGTTGCAGGAAAGTGTCCTTCGGCAGCGTGAGCAGATGAATCTTCGAGTCCTTCGGGTCGAGCGCGGCGAGCGTGACGAACGTGAGCGGCGGCGAGACAAGCGCCTGCGGCGTCAGGCGCGCCCTGAACGTGCGTTGCGCCTCCTCGCGCTCCGCCCGAATCTTCGCCGGCGACATCTTCTCCGCGGGCTGCAACACCACGGGCGGCGCGACCGGAATGACGGGCACGACGACCGGCGACTGCGCGGGCTGTTGAATCGGATTAGCTGGCTGCTGCGTGGGAGGCGCGGGCTGCTCGGCGCCCGGCGTGGTGTTAGTCTGCGGCGCGGGCTGCTGCGGCGGCGTCGTTTTTTGCGCGGGCTGTTGCGCGGTCGCCTGTGGCGAGGCGACCGTGCGCGGTCGCGTGAATTGCTGATCGGCGGGGGTCTGCGCGCTCGCGGCGGCGGCGGGCGCGACGAGCGCGAGCAACAGGACGACTCTCTTTTTCATACTACTTTTTCGGCAACTTCAAAGTCGGCGGGGGGGACACCACCTAAGATTCGCGCTCACGCGGCGCGGTTGTCAACTTAAAAAGCAAACGATGAAGTATGAACGATGAGCGATGAACTGTCAGGGCTTTTGTCTTACTTCGTCGCTACGCGCTCCTACCTCACCGTTTCTTCTCACATCTCCATCCCGCCCGCGACGGCGCTCGCGGCGGCTGCGGCGACGTCCGTCAGCTCGCCCGCCTCGTGCGCGCGCAGCAGCCGCGCGCGCGCGAGCATCAGGAAGCCGACGCTCATGCCGAGGCTCGCGTCCAGCTCCCACAGCTCCGCCGAGAGCGCACGCTCGCTCGCACGCTCGAACGCGGGCTGCAACTCCGCGCGCGCCGACTCCAAGCCCTCGACGACGAGGAGCTCAATCTCGCGTCCGCCGCGCGCGAGGCGGCGGACGTACTCGCGCAAACGCTGCCGCGCGTCGTCCGCGACCTTGCCCGTCGCGATGACGACGAGGTGTGCGTCGTCCGCGTGCGCGTGCTCCTCTGTCGCGCGCCGGGCGTGCGCCGCCGCCCAGTCGCCGTCGCGCAGCAGGAAGAGGAACGGCTCGCCGCAGACGTTCGCCATCAGCTGCGCGTCCGACGCGCCCGCCTCCGCCTGCCGCGCGGCGATCTGATTGTCCGGCACGCCGAGCTTCGAGAGGATCGCGCGCAGGTGTGTGGTGAGCCACGAAGAGTCTTGCAGCAGCGTCGTCGTCAGCGAAGTCGGCACGACGATCTCCTCCGCCTTCTCGTCGCCGACGCTCGCGCCGCACTCGCTACAGACGGCGCTGCCGAGAACCGCCAGCGCGTCGGGCGACGGCAGGCGGAAGAGCGCGCGCCCGGCTTTGCGGCAACTGACGAGAATCTCCCGGCGCACGAGCCCCGCGCCCGCGAAGCGCGTGAGCAGCGCGTCGGGGATCGGCTCCGATCCGTCCTCCGGTCGCAAAGAAGTGACGCGCCCCTCCTGGTGCGACTCGTGCAGGCGCACGAGCCAGCGGCGCGCCTCCGTGTCTTCGAGCATCCCGGCGGTGCGCAGCCACCCCTCGACCATCTCGCCGCGCGTCGCCAGAAGCGGCGCCTCGTTCTCTTCCGCGAAGCGACGGAAACTCTCCGGCACGCGCGACTCCCGCGCGCGCCAAGCGAAGCTCGACCGTGAGCCCGAGCCGTTCGCGCCGTCGCCCGCGCGCGCGACATCGCCGGCGTCGTCGCCAGCGCGCGGGTTCGCGCCCCGCGCTTCGCCCTCGGCGCTACGCAGCGCGTCGCCGACCGTCTGGCAAAACTCTTCGAGCTTCTGCGAAGGGTCAGCCGTCTCGGTCTCGTAGATGACGCCCGCGCGCACGCCCGCCGTCTCGCCATCCGCGCCGTCGAAGACGAGGAAGTGTGCGTAGTCGCGGAAGCAGAACAGCTCGCCGCGCACGTAAGGGGCGTCGCCCTCGACCTCCATGCGCGCCGCCACCGCCGCCTCCATCTCGCGCGCGCGGTCGGATTTCAAGAGCGCGAGATCGAAGAGGCTCAGGCGCGACGCGCGTATGAGCGGCGTCAAGCCGCGGTCTTCCAGCTTCTCAAGCAGCGCGGTTCGCGCCGCGCCGTCCACCTGTCGATCTAGAGCCCTGCTCTCGACGAATAACATTGCGTCTGACACCTCATTTCACGGTCGCGCATCCTAACACGACCGCCGCGCGCGACAAAATTTTTTCACTGACGATGTGATCGCGCGCACACCATTTCAGAGACTTGAAGCCTCGCTTCAACAACTTCACGCCGCGCGGCGTACCAACTCCTCACACTTCGTTCATCTTGAACCGATCCGCACAGTCGTTCGTGCCGCCTTTTAGTGCAGGCGCGGATGCCCTGTCACGAAACAGTCACATTGCCGCTTGTGCCCTCCGATCCCAGCCGATAGGATGTTGATGCTGCACGAATTACCGCGGCACCCCTCACTAGCACTACCAAGAAGGGTCATCAAGCAGTTCCCAAGTTTCGCGAAGGAGTAGGACCGACCCCCGGTCTATGTCTGTTTTGAAAAAGTTCCCCCTCGTGCTCGCAGCCTGCCTGTTGCTCTGCACGCTCGCCGCCAGCGCCACCGCGCAAACCGAGTTCTCGCGCCCGCGCCAAGTCGCGCGCACTTTCACGCCCGACGGTCAGCCCGCGTTTGAGAACGACATCTTCCTCGTCTCCGAAGCCGCGCCCGCGCTGCCCGAAGCCTCGAAGACCGAGATCACGAAGCCGACGCTCTCGCCGCTGCGCACGCTTCAGTTCAACAGCCTGCTGATGTCGGCGATTGAGCGGCGGCTCGGCTCGCCCTACGTTTACGGCGCGACGGGTCCGAACGTCTTCGACTGTTCCGGCTTCGTGTGGAGCGTCTTCCAGTCGGCGGGCGTGAGCTTCGAGCGCGTGAGCGCGCGCAGCCTGTGGAACCAGTACGCGCCGCCGAGCGAGGACGAGAAGTACAAGCTCGGCACGCTCGTCTTCTTCAACAACCTCAAGCACGTCGGCATCGTCGCCGACGCCAACGGCTTCTACCACGCCTCTTCGAGCCACGGCGTCGAGTACTCGCCGTTTAACGACTACTGGACGAGCCGCATCGTCGGCTTCCGCCGCATCCCCGTCCCCATGCCGCTCGTCGCCGAATAGACCAGAGATATCAACGACCGCAGAGTCCGAGAGCCGACCCACGAGCCAAGCGCAGGTCGGCTCTCGGACTTTTTGCGCACGCCGCACTTCAAACGCCGCCGCGCCTGAAATCCCGGCAGCCGGCGACAAACGAACGCGCGATGATGAAGACACTCCGGCTCGGCGTCGCGGCGCCGCGACTCACTTGAGCCGCCCGGCGAAGAAGCCCGCGCGGTGCTCGTTCTCGCGCGCCTCCCAGACGACGACGATCTTCTCGACGACGACGTAGCACAACTGCTCCTCGTCGTCTTTGAGGTACAGGATGCCGCCGTCAACCTTGAGCGCCTCGCCGCGCAAGGAAGCGCCCCCGCCGCAGTACACGTCAATCCGCCGCCCGATCAGCTTCGACAAGAACTCTTCCATCGCTCCTCCATTCGAGTGACGAGCGACGAGCAAGACAGCTTGGATTTACTTGTCACCCGTCACTCGTCACCCGTCACCCGTCACTCATCACTTCTTTTCCGGCGTCCACTCCCAAACTCTTTCGCCCGACGCGGTGTCGGCGCCCTCGCGCTTCTTCGTCTTGCGGAAGGTGATCTGCACGAGCGGCAGCGCGTTCACGTCGTCCTGCAGGCGGCGCTCGAACTGGATCATGTCGTAATAGACGCAACGCGCGCGGTCCGGGTACTCGCGGCAGACCGCCGGGCGCGCGAGGTAGATCGTGCAGTTGCGCTTGACGGGATCGAGGAACTGGCACGACTCTCCGAGCACGGGGTCGGGCGTGCGCTTCAAGACGCGCTCCTTCCTCCAGTTGGTCGTGTAGCGGCGGTACGCCGTCTCGTAAGACACGCCGAAGTGTTTGGCGAGGCGGTTAATGTCGCGCTTCGTCACCGGCACGCGCTCGTAGATCGAGCAGCAGTAGCCCGGACACTTCGCGCAGTCGAAATAGACGCGCGGCTGATCGTCCTTGATCGTTTTACCCATTGCCCCTCTCGCTCGTAAAGAAACCTCTAGCGCCTCTCTGACTTCTCGTACTCGCTGAGCAGCAGATTCATCAGCTCGCCGCGCCGTTCGTAGAGCCGCTTCAACTCGCGCGGCTCGTGGCGCGCGAGCGCGTATGCCGTGATGACGGGCAGCGCGACGGTCGAATCGAGATAGCAAACAACCGCGTCGGGCAGGCGGTCGGGATCAACCTTGCCCCAGGAGACCGCCTCGCCCGGAGTCGCGCCCGAAAGCCCGCCTGTGTCGGGTCGCGCGTCGGTGATTTGTAGAAAGTAGTCGTGCCCGCGCTCGTCTATGCCGAGGACTTCCTGAATCTGCGGCTCGGTCTGGAGCATGAAGTTCTTGGGCGAGCCGCCGCCGAGGATGAAGACGGCTGACTTGCCGCCGTGCTTCTTCCCCTTGTCGCCCCGTCCGTGAATCGCGCCGCGCTTCGCCGCAAGCACTATCGCCGCCGTCTCGTTCACGTCGAGCGACGGATCGAAGGCGAGCTTGTTGCCTTGCAGCGCCTTCGCCGCGACGTTCATGCCGATGGACGAGTCGCCGGGCGAAGAGGTGTAGAGCGGCACGCCGTACTCGTAAGCCGCCGCGATGAGCGACTTGTATTCGAGCCCGAGCTGGCGCTCGCGCTCGCGCACGTAGCGACCGCACAGGTTGTGAAACTCTGCCGTTGACATCGGACGCTGGAACTCCTCGCCCTCGATGACGCGCCGGAAGAAGGCGTCCGTGTCGAGCAGCACGGAGTAGTCGAAGAAGATGTCGTAGATGCGGACGACCTCTTCCTCGCGGAGCGTGATGTCGGAAGTCTGCGCGTTCCCTTGGTGGAGCGCGAGCCCGATGCCGAAGTGCGTGTCGTGGTAG
>JAIVGV010000517.1 GCA_020201365.1 Acidobacteriota bacterium | reverse complement strand
GCGCTCGCCGCGCAGGGGCGCGAGCTGTCGGAGCTGCGCGCGCGGCTCGACGGCTTGCGCGAAGAAGTGCGCGCGTCGAAGTCTGACGGGGCGGGGCGCGCGGGCGAGTGATCCGACGCGTCGTCATCTGCACCGCCCAGGTCCCGTTCGTGCGCGGCGGCGCGGAGGCGCACGTCGAGGGCTTGCGCGACGCGCTCGCGCGGGCGGGCTACGAGGCGGAGATCGCGTCGCTCCCGTTCAAGTGGTACCCGCCCGAAGAGATCATGAGGAACGCGCTCGCGTGGCGTCTCGTCGATCTCACCGAGTCGAACGGCAAGCCGGTCGATCTCGTCGTCGGCATGAAGTTTCCGGCGTACTGCGCGGCGCACCCGAACAAGGTGCTCTGGATCATCCACCAGCACCGCGCCGCCTACAACCTCGCGGGCACGGAGTTCGACGATCTGACGACCTACCCGGAAGGCGCGCGCGTGCGCGAGATGATCCGCGCGTGCGACGACCGCTTCATCCCCGAAGCGCGCAAGGTCTTCGCCAACTCGAAGACTGTCGCCGCGCGCCTGCTGCGCTACAACGAGATCGAGAGCGAGCCGCTCTATCACCCGCCGCCCCGCGCCGAATCTTTGCGCGCGGGCGAGACGGGCGACTACGTTTTCTTCCCCAGCCGACTCGAACGGCAGAAGCGGCAGGAGCTTTTGATCGAAGCGATGGCGAAGACGCGCACACCGTTGCGCGCCGTCATCGCGGGCGGCGGGACGGGGCGCTCACACTACGAAAAGTTGATCGCGCAGCGCGGCGTCGGCGACCGCGTGAGCCTGCGCGGCTACGTCGCGGAGGACGAGATGATCGAGCTTTACGCGAACGCGCTCGCCGTCTGCTACCTGCCTTTCGACGAGGACTACGGCTACGTCTCGCTCGAAGCGATGTACGCGGCGCGCGCCGTCGTCGTCGGACGGGACGGGGGCGGCGCGACAGAGTTAGTCCGCGACGGCGAGAGCGGCTTCGTCTGCGAGCCCGACGCGCGCGCGCTCGCCGCGAGGCTCGACGAGCTTTACAGCGACCCGGCCGCCGCGCGGCGCATGGGCGCGCGCGGGCGCGAGCTGATCGCGGCGATGAATCTGAGCTGGGAGAACGTCGTCGAGAGGATCATCACGGCGGCGGGTTAACGGCGCGGCGCGTCGGCGCGGAAAAATTTTCGCATGAAGAAGAGGCTCAAGGTAGCGTACTTCAGCCCGCTCAACCCGCAGCGCTCCGGCATCTCGGACTACAGCGAGGAGCTGCTGCCGCGCCTCGCCGCGCGCGCCGACGTCGATCTCTACGTTGACGGCTTCACCCCTTCGAGTCGCGAGCTGGTCGAAGGCTTCCGCGTCTTCGACTACAAAGCCGACCCGCGCCTGCTCGGACGCCTCGCCGACTACGACGCGACCGTCTATCACGTCGGCAACGACCAGCGCTACCACGCCGCCATCTACGAGACCGCGCTCGCGCACCCCGGCGTCGTCGTCCTGCACGACTTCGCGCTCCAGACCTTCTTCCTCGAACTCGCCCACCAGCGCGGCGACGTTAACCTCTACCTCGACGAAGTGGAAGCCTGCCACGGCGCGCTCGCCCGCGCGGAGACTGCCGAGACGCTGCGGCGCGGCGGCACGCCGGCGTTCTTCTACGAGCCGGAGTCGCGCCCGCTCAACTGCCGACTCACAGCCTCCGCCGAGGGCGTCATCGTCCATTCCGAGTGGAGCCGCGCGCGCCTCTTGCAGATCGCGCCCGCCACGCCCGTCGCGCTCGTCAGCCACCACGTCACGCCCGACGCGCTCGCCGTCGCGCGCGATGACGAAGCCGATGAGAACGGCGCGCGCGGCGGACGGCGCGGCGCGGTCGAGATCGCGTCGTTCGGCTTCGTCTCGACGCGCAAGGGCGTGGAGCGGACGCTGCGCGCGCTCGCCGCGCTCAAGGGCGACTACGAGTTCCGCTACACGCTCGTCGGCGGCGCGGGCGACTTGGACGTGGTGGGACAGGTGCGCGCGCTCGGTCTCGCGGATCGCTTCAGCGCGACGGGCTACGTCACGCTAGAAGAGTTCAAGCGGCGCGTCGCCTCCGCCGACATCGTGGTGAACCTGCGCGAGCGCACCGTGGGCGAGACTTCGGGGAGCGCGTGCCGCGCGCTGGCTGCCGGGTGCGCGGTCGTCGTCTCGAACCTCGGCTGGTTCGCGGAGCTGCCCGACGACTGCGTCGTCAAGATCGAAGAGGACGACGCGGCGGAAACCTCCTTGCGCGACGCGCTCGCGCGGCTCATCTCGGACGCAGACTTGCGCCGCGGGCTCGGCGGGCGCGCGCGCGCTTACGTCGCGGCGGCGCACTCGATTGAGAAGAGCGCGGACGAGTACGTCGCCTTCGTCCGCGAGGTCGTCGCGCGGCGCGAGCGCCGCCGCTTCGTGCGCCGCGTCTCCGAGGCGCTCGCGGAGTGCGGCGTGGGCGAGGCGGACGAAAACCTCCTGCGCGCCGTCTCCGCCGAAGTCGCGCGCGTCGCGCCCGCTAGCCTGTTCAAGGATGAAGTGTGAGGCGTTGAGTGGAACTCACGCGAGCAGGCGGCTGACGACGTGTGACCAACTGATGCCGAGTTGTTCGTAGAGCGCGCGACCGCGCTCGCCGAGCGTGCGCGCGCGCTGTCGATCCGACCAGAGTCCGTCGAGTGCCGAAGCGAGCGAGGCGGCGTCGGGCGCGGCGACGACGCCGGTCTCTGCGTCGCCGACGAATTCGAGCACGCCGCCGGAGTCCGTACAGGTGACGACGGGCTTAGCGGAGAGCATCGCTTCGAGCGTGACGTAGCCGTAGTCCTCGTCCACCGGCGTGTAAACGACGCCGAGCGAGCGCGCGTACAGCTCACGCTTCTCCCCTTCCGAAACTTCGCCCAGCCATTCGGCGCGATCCGCGACGCCGAGCGACGCCGCGAGCGCGCGCGCGTCTTCGAGGCTCGCGCCGCCGCCCGACGCGCCCGCGAACTTCACGCGCACGGGCTCGCGCGTGTGTGCGAGCGCACTGATGA
>JAIVGV010000206.1 GCA_020201365.1 Acidobacteriota bacterium | reverse complement strand
TGCTTGATCTGGTCGCGGCGCGCGAGGTCGTTCCAGGTGTCCTGTATGTAGAGGAGCATGGCGCGCGTGGCGTTGGCGTGGTTCTGCATCCCTGAGACGAAGTCGGCTTCGAGCCCGGCTCCGGGGTGGTTCGCGCGGATGCCCGCGTAGGTCTTCGGGATCATCTGGATCATGCCGCCCGCGCCCGCCGTCGAGACCGAGTAGCGGTAGGTGTCGCCCGCGTTCAGCGCGTAGAGCGTCTCGATCTCGCGGAAGATCGAGGCGTGGTCTTCGTTCGTGAAGCGCTTGTGATCCGTGTGCTCGACGACGCAGAGGCGCGCCGCCACTTCGACGACCGACGGATCGATCTTCTCGCCGCGCGCGCGGAGGTCTGCCGCCGCCGCGTCGAGCGTCTGGCGGATGTACGCGCCGCCGTCGCGCGTCAAGGCGGGAGCATTGAGCGCCGGGTGCGCGGAGGTGTAGTAGGCGATCTCCTTGACCTTCTTGCCTTCCGTGCGCGGGTACTCGACGACGAGCGGCGTCAGCTCGCGCCCCGCCGCGTCCGAGACGCGCAGAGCCGTGTTGACGTAGTTCGGGCGCACGACCGAGACCTCCAGCGTCTCGCCGAGCGACGAGACGACCTGCGCGCTCGCGCCCTGCTGCAACAGAGTCGCTTTGGGGAGCGTGACGACGTGAATCTGCCCGCCGTCGGTGTCCTCCACGGCGAGCGCCACCTCGTCCGGCGCGGGCTCGACCTTGCGGGCTTCGAGCAACTGCTTCGCGCGCGCGATCCGCTGGCGCACTTCGCGCGCGGTCGCCTCGTCAGCCTCGGTCGCGGCGGCGGCTGCGACGGGCGCGACGGCGCGTGCGCGCAGGCGCGAGAGCTTCGCGCCGACGGGCGCGAGGAACACGAGTAGCGGCAGGAGGGACAGAGACAGTTTTCTCATGTGTAAGATTTCGGTAAAAACTTCAGATTCGCGGGAAGAGATTTCGGACTTCAAACGGACGACGAACGGGCGGGGGAGGAACGAGAGTTTGACGCACTCCTATCCCCCTCAGTTGCACGACGCGGGACGCAGGAGCGTCAATCAATCTGCCCCGCGATTTCGTACACTGCGGGCGCATTTTTAGCGTGCAAAAACGGGACGCGGGAGCCGCACGACGGTGACTCCGGCGGCTAACCGTTAGTCGCCGGACGCTGCGGCTTCCAAGCCTGCCGCGAAGCTCCACCGCCTAACGAAATGGTAGGGGCAGGGCTCGTCCCTGCCCGCGTCGTCCGCAAGGACGATAACCAAGAAGCGCGATCATCCGACATCAAATGATCGCGCTTCTCAGTTAGCGAGCTGGCGCTCGCTGCGGGCAGGGACGAGCCCTGCCCCTACGGTTTTCTTCCACGTACCGCGTGACGCAGCGGGTTCTTTGCTCCTCAGTCCGCCGCGACAGCCTCGCGCGATTCGGTCGGGCGGTAGGGCGGCAGAGTCACCCGCGCGGGCTTCTCGGACTTGAGCCCGAGCGCCCAGTCCGCCTGCATGAGCGTGTGTATGTCGCGCGTGCCCTCGTAGATGACGGCGGCTTTGCAGTTGCGCAGGTAACGCTCGACGGGGTAGTCGTTCGAGTAGCCGTTCGCGCCGTGGACTTCAATCGCCATCGAGGCGGCTTTCTCGCTCCTGACGGTCGCCTGCCACTTCGCCAGTGATGTCGCGCGCCCGTTCGGTCGCCCCTCGTTCTTGAGCCAGCCCGCGCGCAGCCAGAGCAGGCGCGCCATCTGGTAGTCGGCTTCCATCTCGGCGATCTTCTGTTTGACCAACTGGTGATTCGCGATCTTCACGCCGAACGTCTCGCGCTCTTTGGCGTAGGCGACCGACGCGTCGCGCGACGCGCGGATGACCCCGGTCGCGCCCGCGGCGACAGTGTATCGCCCCTGCTCCAGCGCGAACATCGCGATCTTGAAGCCCTCGCCCTCCTCGCCGACCATGTTCGCGGCGGGCACGCGCACGTCTTGCAGCGAGAAGTATCCGGTGTTTCCGGCGCGGATGCCCATCTTGCCGTGGATCGTGCCCGAAGAAAATCCGGGCATCGTGCGCTCGACGATGAAGCAGGACATCCCCGTGTGATCGCGCTTGCGTCGCTTCTCCTCGTCCGTCCAGCAGAAGAAGAGGAAGTTGTCGGCGACGTCGGCGAGACTGATCCACATCTTCTCGCCGTTTAAGACCCACTCGTCGCCCTCGCGCCGCGCGACGGAGCGTGCGCCGACGACGTCCGACCCGGCGCCCGGCTCGGTCAGCCCGTAGGTCGCGATCTTCTCGCCCTTCGCCTGCGGCGCGAGGTACTTCTGCTTCTGCGCGTCAGTCCCCCACGAGTAGAGCGTCAGGCAGTTCAATCCCGTGTGGACGGACATGATGACCCGCAAGGAAGTGTCAACGTACTCAAGCTCCTCGCACACGAGCCCGAGCGAGACGTAGTCGAAGCCCGCGCCGCCCCACTCTTCCGGCACGCAGACGCCGAGCAGGTTCAGCTCAGCCATCTTGTTTAAGATCGCGCGGTTGAACTGCTGCTTCTCGTCCCACTCCTTGATGTGCGGCGCGACCTCTCTGCCTGCGAACTCGCGCACGGTCTGCACGAGCGACTCGTGATCGTCGGTCAACTCGAAATCAATCATCTTTAGTTTTCCTTCTGACGAAATTTAACGCGCCGACAGCCGCGAAGTATGACGGCTGAAGTTAAAGAAGTGCGCTGACTCGCGCGGAAGGGCTCTCGGATTAAGCTGCATCTTATCCCGCCTCGCCCGCCCCGATCAAACGGCGCGCCGCGTCGCGCGCCTCTTCGAGCGTGCTCACGCGACCGTCGAGCTGCATCTCGTACACGGCGCGCACGATCTCGCCGACGCGCGGCGACGGTGTAAGTCCCATCTCCAACAGGTGACGCCCCATCAAGATCGCCGCGGGAGCCTGTCTTTCGACCGACAGCTCGCGCGCGCGGTTGATGAACCACTCCTGCGCCGCGGCGTCGTGCCAGCGCTCGCGCGCGACCCAGAGCGCGTTGCGCCCCAAGGAGTCGGCGCGCGCGAC
>JAIVGV010000516.1 GCA_020201365.1 Acidobacteriota bacterium | reverse complement strand
GCCTGCCCCGACCCGTCCGGCTGCCGGTTGCAGCAGAGCAGCGAGGCGACGACGGCGAGCGCGAGCGCGGCGGCGGGCGTGCGGCGGGTCATGTCGTTCGTACCCTCCTTCGGCGCGCGCGCAGGTAGAGCAGCAGCGCGAGCGACGGGACCGCGACGGCGGCGACGCCGAAGACGACGGCGCGCCGCGCGCCGCCCGCGCCCCGCACGCCGGTCGCGGCGGCGGCCGGGGCGTGGGCTTCGGCGATGAAGTTCGCGACGATGGCGGAGACGATGTCGTCCGGGTTCACGTCGTAGAGCGCGCGCGTCTGCGGCGTCGTCTCGTAGCCGACGTACTTTCCGTTCACGACGCGCAGCCTGACCCGGTCGAAGAAGCGCGAGCGCCCGCCCCGCTTGTCGGAGTCGAACGCCGCGCCGAGATCGCCGCCGAGCGAGACCGCCGCCACCTCGCCGAGAGCGTCCGTGTAAACGTCGAGCTTCGCGCCGTCCTTGCGCTCGACCGACGCGACGCGCCCGCCGCGATAAACGAGGCGAGTCATCCTCCCCTCGGCGTCGTACACGCGCTCGATGCCGTTGACGCCGTACTGCGTGAGCGGGAGCGTCGGGCTGAGCGACTCGCGCGACGGGGCGCGCCCGCGCGGGAGGCTGGTCGGCGTCAGCACGTTCTTCTCCAGCGCGACGGATTCGAGCGAGTCGTCGAACGGCACGCCGCGCTCGTGCAGCCAGTTGAAGACGGCGACGACCTGCGCGGCTTGCGTCAGCTCTTGGAACGGCTGCGCGCCGGGCGAGGCGACGATCTTCCCCCAGTTCGAGACGATGGAGGAGACGAACTCCGACTCCGCCGCGCCCATCGGCTCGAAGCGCACGTCGAAGCGCGTCTCGTCGAACCGCAGCTCGCCCCGCGATTGCGCGGCGAGCGAGACGAGGCTCGGCACGAGATAGACGCGCCCGGCGCCGTAGTAGAGGTGGTTGCCCGGCGTGTCGGCGTAGTGGTCGGGGTAGAGTTCGGCGAGCGTGTGGATATTGAGCTGCGAGAGACCGAGCGCGCGCAGATCGTCCGAGCCGCCGAAGGCGAGGCGCCCGAGCAGTTCGTCCGACTCCAGCATGACGTGACCGAGGCGCGTCCCCTCGATGGCGCTGAGGTAGAAGACGCCGACGTGCGGCTCGACCTCGTTCGGCTTCGGGTTGACGCCGATGGAGAGTTCGGGCGCGACGCCGCGCTTGTAGAGGCAGTCGTAGGCGGCGCGGGTCAGCTGCGGGTCGGTCGGCGGCAGCCGCCAGAGGCTCCCGTCCTCCGCGCGCAACACGATCCGGCTCTCGCCCGGATCGTAGGTCGCCCCGACGATCTTGCCGACTTCGGGGGGGGGCGTGGCGGGCGTGACGAGCGAGATGCCGCCGACGCTCGAAGGCTTCGCCGCCTCCTCGTTCTGGACGATCCGCTCGACGATCTGGCGCGCGCCTTCGAGCGACGAGCGGGACGCGGCGAG
Organism: Acidobacteriota bacterium; assembly: GCA_020201365.1. Classification (GTDB taxonomy): domain Bacteria; phylum Acidobacteriota; class Blastocatellia; order Pyrinomonadales; family Pyrinomonadaceae; genus JAIVGV01. The sequence continues at coordinate 1,562 of JAIVGV010000516.1, read as the reverse complement.
CACTTCCGCCGGGCGAGAGTTGGAGAGGCGGATCGGCTCGGTCGCGCCCCGCGGGTAATACTCCCACGCGGGCGCGCCGCGCGGCTCCGTCCCGGCGGGGCGCGCCGTCGGGCTCGCGTCGCCCGACTCGACGACGGCGACGCCAGCCGCGACCCTGCCGTAGCTCTCGACGGACGTCTTGAGCCGCTGGTAGCCGGGCGAGCCGGGATCGAAATCCATGAAAGGGCTGCGCGTGAGCACGACCTCGGCGCCTTGCGGCAGGCTCGCAGGCGGGTCAATCGGCTGGACGACGACGGGCGGCGTCTGGAAGATCGGCGCGACGCCGCCCGGAGCCGCGCCCTCGACCGGGCGCAGCACGTCCGCGCCCGCCCCCTCGACGTAGAGCGTGTGCTCGCCGTCGGGGTGAGCCTGCGCGTGCGAGCGCGCGAGGTCTTCGACCGCCTTCGCGATCTCCTGGTTCTGCGCGGTCGCGTCGGGCGCGAGGTGCTGGCTCTCGATGATGACGGTCGCGCGCGGGCTCTCCGCGACGGCGCGCTCGATCTGCTGCCTGACTTCGGGCTGCGCGAGCGCGGCAGGCTGTTCGACGTGGATGCGAATCTCGTTCGGCTGCGGCGGGGGCGCGGGAGGCTTGAGGTACTTCGCCAGCCCGTCGGTCGCCCAGCCGCGCTCGCCGACCTCGACGACGATCTTGCGCGGGTCGAACTTCGGGCTGATGCTCGCGGCGTCCGGCGACCAGTCGCTGCGCCCGATCCTCTCGGCGGAAGAGCCCGATCCGCCGACGATGATGTTCAGCGTGGCTCTGCTCAAATCTCTCGCCGCCCTCGCCGGGTGGAACACAGATGACGCTGTCTTGAGCGTCTCCTGAAACTGGTTGACCAGTTCGGCGCGCATCTGCTCGCGGAGATCGTCCAGCCCGTCGCCGCGATCCTCGCGGACGTACTGGATGAAACTTTTCGTGTGCCACTCGTCGCCGCCCGGGATCGTGATCGTGAAGTCTCCGGTCGCCGGGCTGATCGCGTAGTTGATGAAGGCGGGCTCATCAATCTGACCCACCGGCGGGTGGCGCTGCTCGCCGAGCGAGATGTCTGCACCGGTCGTTTTGCCGATGAGGGCGGGCGTCACCACCTGCAACCAGAGCAGGTCGAGATTGTTCTTGACCAGTTCCGGGTTGGCGCGCGGGAGGCCCTGCGTCTGGTAGCCGAGCGCCCCGGCGCGCTCAAGGAGGTGCTTCCCGCGCCCGGAGGGGTCGGTGGCGTCGTAAGCGTCGGCGATTGCCTTGACCGCGTTGGCGAAGAAGCCCTCCTGAGCCTGCTCACTCTCCAAGTTGTAACGCCCGACGAGCGCGTCGCGGTTCGCCAGCCCGTCGGGCGCGAGGAACGACTGGTTGTCGAGCAGCAGCCTGTACGACTTGGCGGCTGCCTTCGCAAACTCGAGCGGCTGGTTCGGGATGAGGTCCGTCTGGTGCTCCTCGAAGAGGTGACCCGGAACCGCCCTGTCCGGGTGCACGAACGAGTCCACGACGTAGTGCAGGTACATGCCGAAGAGGACGAGCCGCAGCTTGC
>JAIVGV010000305.1 GCA_020201365.1 Acidobacteriota bacterium | reverse complement strand
GGTCTGCACGTTGCGCTTTAAGGCTTCGACCTCTTCGGCGTCCTCGGTTTCGAGCGGCGCGAGGATCCGGACTTTCGCCCGCAGGTGCGGGTCTTCCTGCGTCCACTCGACGACGCGCACGCGCTCCGTGCCCTGCACGATGATCTGGAGCGCGTCGTCGCCGCGGAACATCCGCTTGATCATGACGAGCGTGCCGACCTCGTACATGTCTGCGGGCAGGGCTTCCTCCTCCGTCACCTTATTGGGTCGGACGGAGACGCACGCCAGAAGTTTTTCGGGATGACCGAGCGCGGCTTCGACCGCCGCGACCGAGCGCGCTCTTCCGGCGGCGAGCGGCACGACCGTGCCCGGAAAGAGCGTCGTGTTTAAGAGCGGCAAGACCGCGATCTCGAAGGGCTCGCCGACGCTGCGCGCTGGTCTGTTCGCCCCCGCGTGATCGTCCGCGAGCACGTCGCCCGCGTCGGCTGGCGGCAGGTTGTTCGGAGTCTCGACCATGATCGGTTTTCAGTTTTCGGTTTTCAGTTTTCAGCCGGAAGCAGACGAAAGTTGATCAGGTTTCGGGCTGAACGTCGTCGGCGGCTGACTGCCGAGTGCTCGCGTCGTCGTCGCAGTCCTGCTCGTCGCTGTGGAGGTAGATGAGGAGGAAGCCGTCGCGGTAGTCGCGCTCCAGGCGCGCGCCGTCTATGGCGCAGGGGAAGCGCAGCGTCTTCTCGAAGCGGCTGTAGGTGATCTCCAACTGGTGGTAGCTCAAGGTCTCTTCGCAGAAGCCGTCGCGCCGGCTCCCTTCGATGACGAGCACGCGCCCGCCGACGCTGATCTCGATCTCTTCGGGGCGCACGCCCGCGATGTCAACCTTGACGAGCCAGCCGCCCTTGATCTGGTACACGTCAGCCGCGGGCGACCAGCGCCGCTCCGCCGGTCTGTGCCGCGTGCCAGCCGAGACGAGCCGCAGGTAGTTTTCGATTGAGCGAGCCATAAGGACGATGAGCGGTGAGCGGTGAGCGGTGAGCAGTGAAAGCAATCGGTCTCGACTGCTTACTGCTTACCGCCCACCGCTCACCTCGGCGTCAGCCGAATATCCTGTTCCAGAACGACTGACCGCTCGAAATCTCTTCGAGGGCTTCGGCGAGCTCGCGGTCGTCGTCGGTTTCGAGCGCGATGTCCGCCATCGAGATGATGCCGCGCAAGTTCCCCTGCGTGTCCACGACGGGGATGCGGCGCACCTGCTTGTCGCCCATCTTGCGCACCGCCTCGATGACGCGGTCGTTCGGCTGCGCCGTGTGGATGTCGGTCGTCATGATCTCGCCGGCGCGCGTCTCGCGCGGGTCTTTGCCCTCGGCGATGGCGCGCACGACGACGTCGCGATCCGTGATCAGACCGACGAGACGGTTTCCGCCGACGACGTTCGGCTCGACGCGGTTCACGTCCGGGCGCGAGGTCTCGCCCAGGTCCGTCAAACTCGGCGCGCGCTCGACGACCGGGATCACGCCCGTGTCCTCGTCGCGCATCATGCGCGCGACCTCTTCGAGCGTGGACTCGCGCGTGGCGACCGTCACGTCGCGCGTCATGATGTCGCGGCAGCGTATGTGCGAGCGCGCGGTGCGCCCGCGCTCCCGCTCGCGCCGCGCGAAGTAGTTGCGCGCGCCCTCCCAGGGCGAGCGCCCTTCGGCGTGGTCGTCGCGCGCGGGGCGTCGCTCGCGGTATTCGTCGCCGAAGCCGCGCCCGTAGCGCTCGTAGTCGTCGCGTTCGCCGCGCCGACCGACCGCGCCGGTCTCGTAGTCGTCACGGTAGTCGCGGTCGCGGTAGCCGCCGCGATCCTCGCGCGCGTCGAAGTCGCGCGGTCTGACGCGCGTGCGCTCGTCGTACGCGGCGTCCAAAGGCTCCGCGCCGCGCCCGCCGTAGTAGCCGCGCCGCCCGTCGCCCCTGCGCCCGCCGTAGTGGTAATCGTCCCTCTCGTCACCGTATCTCGACATGATTTCCCTCCCCGATGATTCGACTCAAGGAAGCGCCGCCCCGACGCGCGCCGTCCGACACCGCCGCGCCGACACGACGCCGACCGCGGGGGCGCGGGCTGCGCGGGCTCTCAACTCAACTTCGAGGGGAACGAAAAGATTATAGAGGCAAACGCGGGAAAGGGGAAAGGCGGGTCGAAGTGGGAAGTAGGAAGTAGGAAGGATGAAAGCCTGATCACTCTGCCTGAAATGATCATGCTTTCCGCCTTCCGCCTTCCTACTTCCTACTTGCCTTTACTGTCCCGTCGTGATCTCCACGACGAGCGTGACCTGCGAGTGTATGTCGAGCGTGCCGATCTCGACGGGCGTCTGGGGCGCTGCGGCTCCGGCGACCCGCGACATCGTATCCACGGCGCGATAGACGGGGACGGGGCGCTGCGCGCCCATCTCCTCCACCTCGACGACGCGCACGACGCGACCGCCGAGCGCCTGCGCGACCGTCTGCGCTTTGGCGAGCGCGTCGCGCGTCGCGTCGGCGAGCGCCGCGCCGCGCGTCGCCTTGTCGTTGCGCAGCGTGAACGAGAGGTTCTCGACGTTGTTCGCGCCCGCGCCGGTCGCCGCGTCTATCACGCCGCCGACGCGCGCGAGATCGCTGAGCGTCACGTTCACGGCGTTGCGCGCCTGATAGCCCTGGATCGTCGGCGCCTCGTTCTGCCGGTAGACGTACTGCGGCTGCAAGTTGTACCCGGAGGTTTCGACCTCCGCGCCCGCGCCCGCCGCGTCCCTGACGGCGCGCACGACGGCGTCCGTCTTGCGCGCGTTCTCCTGCTGCGCCGCGAGCGCCGTCTGCGCCTGCGTGACGACGGCGACCGTGACGAGCGCCGTGTCGGGCTTCGCCCGCGCCGTCGCGTCGCCCGTGACGACGACGCGCGTCGTGCCGGGCATCATCGCCTGCTGCTGCGGCGCCGCGGCGCCGTCCCCCGCCTCCGGCTCCGTCGCGGCTGCGGCGGGGCGGAGCGTGCTCGCCTCGAACGGCGTGCCCTCCATCTGCGTCGTCACCACGTCCGGGCGCACCCTGCCAGTCGCCTCGACCATCACGCCCGCCCTGAACCAAGACTCGTCCTTCCACTTGCTCGCGTTGATGACGAGATACTTCTGCTTCGCCGCGCCGATCACCCACCCGCCCGCTTCGACCGTGCGCGCGAGGCGCCCGCGCACGGTGATCTCCTGCGCCGCCGCGACCGAAAGGGGCGCGCAGCACAGCGCGGCGACGAGTGCCGCGCGCATCATTGCCTTCAACATCTCTTCTCTCTCCTTCGTCTCGGAATTTCGGCGGCGCGCGCGGCGAGAGAGTGGACGCGCGCCCGCCCGTTAGAAGAACGGGCTCAGGCGCACGCGCTTGCGCGCGTTGGCTTCGCCCACGCCATTTTGTTACGCTTCGGCGAGCGATGCAATCGTTCGATCCGCATCAGATAAACTTTCCGCGCCCGGCGCGCACGGGCGAGCTCGTCACGGTCGGTCGCGTCGAGGACGTGCCCGAGGGGCGCGGCGCGACCGTCGAACTCAAAAGCGGCGCGCAGCTCGCGCTCTTCCACGTCGCAGGCTCCTTCTACGCCGTCGGGAACACCTGCCCGCACCGCGGCGCGCCCCTCGCCGACGGCAGCCTCTGCGGCACAACCGTCGAATGCGACTGGCACGGCTGGCGCTTCGACCTCAAAACCGGAGCCTGCCTCACGCACGCGAGCGACGCGGTCGAGACCTACGAAGTCGTCATCGAAGACGGCTGGATCAAAATAAAAGTCTGAACGATGAACGCGGCACGATGAACTGAAAGGCAGTTTGCTTTCACTTCATCGTTCCGCGTTCCTACTTCATCGTTTCCCTACCCGTCGCTGCCGATGGCTTCGACGGGGCAGGAGAGGAGGGCTTCTTCGCAGAGGGCGCGCTCGTCGTCGGTCTGCGGTTGCTTGAAGACGTAGGAGTAGCCGCCCGTGTCGTGGCGGGTGAAGTTGTCGGGGGCGGTGTCGCGGCACACGTCGCAGTCTATGCAGGCGCTGTCCACGTAGTACGCGCCGGCGACGTTCTGCGCGACCTTGTCTGTCCGGTCAGCCATAAGATCGTGAATCGTGAATCGTCAGTCGTGAATCGTTCGGGCAGGTGAAGCGCGCCGAACGATTCACGACTGACGATTCACGATTGACTGGGTTCATTTGATCGCCAGCATCCGGTCGAGGGCGACGCGGGCGTGGCGGGCAGTCTCTTCGGGGACGGTGATCTGGTTGACGACCTCGCCCGCGACGAGCGATTCCAGCGCCCACGCGAGGTTCTGCGGCGCGATGCGGTACATCGTCGCGCACATGCAGAGGTCTGGCGCGAGCAGGCGAATCTCCTTGTCCGGGTGCTGCTTGACGAGGCGGTTGACGAGGTTCACCTCCGTGCCGATAGCCCACTTCGAGCCCGCGGGCGCTTGCCCGATGGTCTTGATGATGAACTCGGTCGAGCCGTTCAGATCGGACAGCTCGACGACGCCGCGCTCGCACTCGGGGTGGACGAGCACTCGGACGCCGGGCATCTGGCGGCGCACCTGCTCGACGTGCCACGGGCGGAAGCGTCCGTGCACCGAGCAGTGACCTTTCCACAGGATCAGGCGCGCGCGCCGCAGCCCTTCCGCCGTGTTTCCGCCCAGCTCTTGCGACGGGTCCCAGACGACCATCTCGTCTAAGGGTATCCGGAACTTGACGCCGGTGTTCCGCCCCAGGTGCTGGTCGGGGAAGAAGAAAAGTTTGTCGGCTTCTTTCAGGCTCTTGTCGAAGAGCGGCACGGCGTTCGACGAGGTGCAGACCACACCATTGTTGCGTCCGCAGAAGGCTTTGATCGCGGCGCTGGAGTTCATGTACGTGATCGGCATAACTTTGAAGTCGCCGGCCGCGCCGATCTCTCTCAACTGATCCCAGGCGTCCTCGACCTGCTCTGCCGTCGCCATGTCGGCCATCGAGCAGCCCGCGCCGAGGTCTGGGAGGACGACTTTCTGATCGCCGGGTTTAAGGATGTCCGCCGACTCCGCCATGAAGTGGACGCCGCAGAAGACGATGTAGTCGGCTTCGGGGCGCGCGGCGGCGAGCCGGCACAGCTTGAACGAGTCGCCCGTGTAGTCCGCGTGGCACACGACATCGTCGCGCTGGTAGTGGTGACCGAGTATGACGACGCGCGAGCCCAAGCTGCGGCGCGCCGACTCGATGCGCTCAGCGAGCTCTCGCTCCGAAAGCCCGAAGTAGTCTTCGAGCGCGGGCGCTCTCTCTAAAACGGCGTAGGTCATCCCCGTCGCTCCCTCTGTTCGTCCCCACAGTCGCGCGCGTCGCCGAAACCCCTTCGCGCGCGAAACGAAAACTATCGCACTTCGGAAACTGCGGCGCAAGAGCGCGCGCCGCTCGTCGGCGCGAGACGAAAACGGCGCGGGCGGCGCGTAAACACGGGCTCGCCCGCGCACTTATTTAGATGCGGCGGCGGTCGGAAATGTTTTCGGGCGGGGCGGGAAGGCGGGCGGTAAAAGCCCCTCACTTACGCGGCGCGGGCAGGCGCGAGGAGTGACCGGCGACGAGCTGCCAGCGACCGTCGCGGCGGACGAAGACGTCCGTGAAGCGGCTCTGCGCCGTTGATTCCTGACCGCGCACGAGCCCGCGCGTCGTCGCGCGCCCGGCGACGACAGCCGTCTTGCCGTAGAGCATCACCTTCATATCGTCCACGTCGTAGGCGAGGAGCTTCACGTCCGGGTTGGCGGGCGCTTTGACGCTCTCCACGTCCTCCCGCTTCGTCGTCAAGCCGCCGCCCGAGTCCGTGAAGAGAAATTCGTCCGCCTCGACGCGCTCGAAGAACGCCGCGTCGCGCTCGACGTTCGCCCTGCCGATGTCGCGCTCGAGCTGCATCAGCTCCTGCTTCGTGCGCTCGTCCTTGCCGGGCTTCTTGCCGCCCTGCGCGGGCGCCGGCGCCGACAAGCCGCAGGCGAGGCTGAGCAACACGACGAGTCGTTTCATGAATTCTCTCCGGCGCGCACGACTTCCCGCCTTCATCCTTCCGCCTTCCCACTTCCGGCTTCGGTTCACGGGTGCGTCATCTCTTCGGGCTTGACGTACTCGTCGAACTGCTCGCCGGTGAGGAGCCCTAGCTCGATTGCCGACTCGCGCAGGGAGATGCCACGCTTGTGCGCGTTCTTCGCGATCCTGGCGGCGTTGTCGTAGCCGACGTGCGGGTTCAAGGCGGTGACGAGCATGAGCGAGTTTCGCAGGTGCGCTTCAATCCGTTCGCGGTTGAGCTCGATGCCGCGGACGCAGAACTCCACGAAGTTGCGGCAGGAGTCTTTCAAAAGTCTGATCGAGTGGAGCAGGTTGTGGATCATCACGGGCTTGAAGACGTTCAGCTCGAAGTTGCCCTGCGAGCCCGCGAAGCCTATCGCGGCGTCGTTACCCAACACCTGCGCCGCGACCATCGTCATCGCCTCGCTCTGCGTCGGGTTGACCTTGCCCGGCATGATCGAAGAGCCCGGCTCGTTTTCGGGGAGAGACAACTCGCCGAGCCCGCAGCGCGGACCCGACGCGAGCCAGCGGACATCGTTCGCGATCTTCATCAGCGACGCCGCGAGGGTTTTGAGCGCGCCGCTCGCAAACACGATCTCGTCGTGCGCCGACAGCGCCGCGAACTTGTTGGGGTGCGACTTGAAAGGGAGGTTCGTCAGCTCCGCGATCTTCCGCGCCGCGCGCTCCGCGAACTCAGGGTGCGCGTTCAAGCCCGTGCCGACAGCCGTCCCGCCGATCGCCAAGTCGTAGAGACCCGGCAGCACCATCTTCAGACGCCCCACGTCTCGATCCAACAAACTCACCCAACCCGAAAACTCTTGACCCACAGTCAGCGGCGTCGCGTCCTGCAAGTGCGTCCGACCGATCTTCACGACGTCCGCGTACTCCTTCGCCTTCGCGTCGAGCGCGTCGCGCAGGCTCTCGACGAAGGGGACGAGCGCGTTCAACTGCTCGGCGGCGGCGATGTGCATGGCGGTCGGGAACGTGTCGTTCGACGACTGCGACATGTTCACGTCGTCGTTCGGGTGGATCGGTTTTTTGCTGCCCATGACGCCGCCCGCGATCTCAATCGCGCGGTTCGAGATGACCTCGTTGGCGTTCATGTTGGTCTGCGTGCCGCTCCCCGTCTGCCACACGCGCAGCGGGAAGTGTGCGTCGAGCCTGCCCTCGATCACCTCGTCCGCCGCCCGCACGATGAGCCGCGCCTTGTCGTGCGGGAGCTTGCCCAGGTCTTCGTTCACGAGCGCGGCGGCTTTCTTCAGGATGCCGAGCGCGCGGATCATCTCGCGCGGCATTCTGTCTTCGCCGATGTCGAAGTGGTGGAGCGAGCGCTCGGTCTGCGCGCCCCAGTACCTGTCGGACGCGACCTCGATCTGCCCCATCGTGTCGCTCTCCGTGCGCGTCGCGCGCGCGCCCTCCGCCTCGTCCGCCTTGCGCCCCGCGGCGTCAGTCGTCATCGCGAGTTTCGTCCTTTCCGTCGTCGCGCCGCGCGTCGTCGCCCTCTTCAGCCCGCGCGTCCGCCCGTCACAATTTGCTGGATGATCGGAACGGAAGATTGTACAACAGCGGCGCGCGTCGCTTAAATTCGCGACCGCGGCGCCGCGCCGCCCGTCGCGAAAGCGTCGGGACGAAACAATGACATCGGACGAACGAAAGCCACGCTCTGGCGAGCCGCGAGGCGCGCGGGGGGCGCGCTCTCTCTCTCTCGACCTCGCGCTGCTCGCGCCCGTGTGCGCGCTCTACGCGGCGGCGCGGGTGTGGCGCTTGGGCGCGACGTGCCTGTGGTTCGACGAGATATTCGGGGTGCACGCGGCGGAGTGGCACGGGTGGGGCGACGGGTTGCGGTTCGTCGCGCTCGATCTCATACACCCGCCGCTGTTCTACGCGCTGCTGAAGGTGTGGATCGCCGTGACGGGCGCGGGCGCGGGCGCGTCCGCTTGGTGGCTGCGGATGTTCGCGGTCGTCGCGTCCGTGTGCGCGGTCGTGCCGCTCGCGCTGCTCGCGCGCGAGCTGCGTCTGTCGGCGGGCGCGACGCGGCTCGCCGTGCTGCTCGCGGCGGTGAGCGGGATTTTGATCAAGTACGCGCAGGAGCTGCGGATGTACAGCCTGCTGCTGCTGCTCGCGACCTGTTCGCTGTGGCTCTTCGCGCGGCTGTGCAACTCGACGGCGCGGGCGCGCGACGGCGACGCCGCGGGGCGGGGCGGCGAGGCACGACGGGGTGACAAGTCGCGCCGCGCAGGCGACGCGAGCCGCGTCGCCTGCGCGCTGTTCGTCGTCAACCTGCTGCTCGTTTACACGCACTACTTCGGCTGGCTCGTCGTCGCGCTCGAAGTCGCGTTCGTCGCGCTGTTCGCGCGGGAGAGGCTCAAAGTTTTTGCGTCGTCGGTCGCGGCGCTCGCGGCGTGCTTCGCGCCGTGGGTCGGGGCTGTGTGGCGCGCGGCGCGCGGCGCGGGCGGCGGGTTCGAGCAGAATCTGGGCTGGGCTCCGAGACCGCGCGCGTGGGAAATCTTCGAGCCTTACTTGCGGCTGCACGAGCCTTTCCGGGCGCAGCAGCAGTCGGACGAGCCCGCGGTCGTCGGCGTGAGCGTCGTGCTCGCGATAGTCGTCTTCGCGCCGCCGCTCGTTGCGGTGTGCTGGCGCGTCTTCGCGCGACGGAATGCGAGCGCGGCGGACGGCGCGCCGGTCGGCGTGGCATGCGAGCGGCGCGCGGTCGTGTTCCTCGCGTTCTTCGCGTTGGCGCCCGTCGTCGCGGCGTTCGCGCTGGCGCAGGTGCTGCCGCAATCGATCTGGGGCGTGCGTCATTTGATCGTCGCCGCGCCCGCGTACCTGCTGCTCGCGGCGCACGCGCTCGCGAGCCTCAGACCGCAGTGGCTCGCCGTCACGCTCAAGATCGTGCTCGGCTGCTGGCTCGCGCTCGCCGCGCTCGTCGCGCTCATGCGCCCCGCGCCCGCGCCCGTCTGGTGCGCGTGGGGTGCGCTCGCGCTCGACGCCGCGCGCGACGAAGAGACCGCGCGCGGCGGCGCGACGAAAATCTACGCCTTCGAAGACCTCGCCGCCTACCAAGTCTGGTACGCGCTGCGCGCGGCGGGCGAGACGCGCCTGCGCGTCGCGGTCGTGCGCGACGCGCCCGGAGTCGCGCAAGATCGCGCGTTCTTCCTGCCGCGCGGGTTCGACGAGATTTTAGTGGAGCGTGCGGGCGAGGCGGTGAACGAAGAGGAGTTCTGGGTCGTCTGGCGCGGCGCGGCGGGCGACGAGGAATACCCGCCGCTCGTGGCGTTGCGCGCGCGCGGCTACGCGATCGCGCGGCTCTACGAGCGCGACGCGGACGGGCAGAAGGCTTTTGTCGCGCTCGCGCGCAGGCGCTGAAGAAATACGAACGATGAAGTCGGGACGATGGGCGATGAAGTAAGACGAGTCGCCTTCACTTCAACGTTCCGCGTTCCGACTTCATCGTTTCTTCATCAGCCTTCGCCTTCCACCGGCGCGCTAGAATCTTTCCAAGCCTTCCAGCCGCCGGCCATCGAGAAGACGTTGCGGTAGCCCATGCGTTGGAGGTTGTCGGCAGCGAGCGCGGAGCGGTAGCCGCCGCCGCAGTAGAGGATCAGCTCCCCGTCTTTGTCGGGGTGCGCCTGCTCGATGTCGCGCTCGATGACGCCGCGCCCCAAGTGCTCCGCCCCGGCGGCGCGACCCTTCGACCACTCGTTGTCCTCGCGCACGTCGATCAGCTTCGCGTCGGGGTTAGCCTGCAAACGCTCGCGCGTCTCTTCGACCGAGAGTTCGCGCACGCGCGTCTTCGCGTCGTCAACCAACTTCAAAAAGCCTTCGGAGTGTTGCATCGCTTGTGACCTCGGTCGTGTTGTCGCAATGAGTGCGCGGCGGCAATCGAATAGACGCTCTCCGACTCTCCGGCGATCTGCACGGGGTCGGAAAACGTCAAGCCGCCTTGGTTGAAGAAGACGAAAGCGCCGCCGCGCGCCTGATCGCCGATCACGATGTCCAGATCACCGTCGCCGTCGAGATCGCCGAGGCTCGCGTTGGCGGTCGTCTCCGCCTTGCGTTCGAGTGCGACGGCGCGGAAGCTCGGGACGCGGGCGCGCACGGGCGAGGCTGACGCGAGGAGCGCGAGGGCGAGAAAGGTTTGGAGCGGTCTCATCGGCGGATGAAAAAAAGGGCGCGAACCATTATAATCGCGTCTTGCAATACCACCTACAAACTTAACCGTCCGGCGAGGACGACGCGCGTGCTGTAGCCCTCGGCTTGCGGCGCGCGGCGTCTTTCCGCGAGGAGTGAGCCTTGGCGACAGAACAGTTTGACGTGACGATCATCGGCGCGGGACCCGGCGGCTACGTCGCGGCGATCCGCGGCGCGCAGCTCGGCTTGAAGGTCGCGATTGTCGAAAAGGACAAGCGGCTCGGCGGAACCTGCGGCTTGCGCGGCTGCATCCCGACGAAGCAGCTCTTGCAGTCCGCGCACATCTACGAGCAGACGCAGCACGCGGCGGAGTTCGGCGTGCGGGCGAGCGACATTCAGCTCGCGTTCGCCGACGTGCAGAAGCGGAAAGACAAGGTGGTGACGAAAAACTCCGCGGGCGTCTCGTACCTGATGAAGAAGAACAAGGTGACGGTCTTCAACGGGACGGCGCGTCTGGCGCTTCCGGGCAAGGTCGAAGTCGCGGGCGCGGACGGCGCGAAGCAGACGATTGAGACGAAGAACATCATCATCGCCACCGGCTCGGTCGTCCGACCGATTCCGGGCTTCGAGACCGACGGCAAGGTCGTCGTCAACAGCGATCACATACTTGAGCTGAAGGAAGTGCCGAAGTCCCTCGTCGTGATGGGATCGGGCGCGGTCGGGACGGAGTTCGCCTCCGTCTATTCGCGCTTCGGCGCGGAGACGACGCTCGTCGAGCTGCTGCCGCGCATGATGCCGCTCGAAGACGAGGAGGTCTCGAAAGAGATCGAGCGCGCTTTCCGCAAGCGCAAGATCAACGTGCTGACGGGCACGAAGCTGGAGAAGATGGAGAAGACGGCGAGCGGCGTGAAAGTTTCGGGCAAGGACGCGAAGGGCGGCGACGTGACGCTCGAAGCGGAGATGCTCTTGGTCGCCGTCGGGCGGATGCCGTACCTCGAAGGTCTGGGGATCGAAGGCACGAAGATCAAGGTCGAGCGCGGGACGGTGCAGGTTGACGAGTTCTGCCGCACGGGCGAGCCTAATGTCTTCGCCATCGGCGACGTGATCCCGACGCCTTGGCTCGCGCACCTCGCGTCCAAGGAGGGCATCCTCGTCGTCGAGCAGATCGCGGGGC
>JAIVGV010000515.1 GCA_020201365.1 Acidobacteriota bacterium | reverse complement strand
GGTGTAGCCGAGCGCGTAGCGAAGCGGGTCTTCGTCGTCCTCGATCCAGCTCGCGCGGCGTCCGATAACGACGGCGAGTTCTCCTTCGTGTTCGACGCGCTCGGAGAAGGGCGTGAGCCTGATCGCTTCCTCGTGTCCGATCAAAGACGAAGGCGCTTTGAGGAAGAGCAGCGGCTCTTGGGGCAGCTCGTTCCCGAGTTCGGCGGCGTGCTCGCGGTAGTTGCGCCCGACGCAGACGATCTTCGTGGGCGCGACGGGCGCGACGAGCCGTACCTCGTCGAGGGCGAGACGCTGAGTCGCGTCGCGCGGGGTGAAGCGCCGTGCGAAGACGTCGCGCTCTTCGAGCGGCAGCACGGCCTCTCTTTCGACGAGACCGTAGCGCGGCGTCGTGTTGTCGCTGCTGATGAAGCGGCAGATTTTCATGGCGACTTCTGGACGGTTTCGGAGACCACTTCCGAGGGCTGGCTGACGTTGCCCGCCGAGTCAATCGCGACGACGTAGTAGTAGTAGCGCACGCCGGGCTCTACGGCGTCGTCGTTGTAGGTCGTCTTGTCGGTCGGCGTGCGCGTGAGCCGTCGCCAACGATCTTTCGGCTGCGCCGCGTCGGACGAGCGGAAGATGTTGTAGCCGACCACGTCGCGCTCCGGGTTCGCGGCGAAGAACAGGGAGACGCGCTGCGGCGAGGCGTTGATGCTCAAGCCCTGCGGCGCGCTAGGAGGGAAGATGTCGCGCGGCGTGATCGAGATCGAGTTGGAGTTCAAGCTCTCGACGCGCTTGCCTTCGGTGCCGAGCGAGACGGCGCGGACGAGGTAGGTGTACTCCTCTCCGAACTTGAAGGTCTGATCTTTGAACTCGGTCGCGTTGACGGGGTCGGCGTTAAGCGGCGTCTCGCCGGGCTCGGTCTGCGAGCGGTCAGTGCGATAGACGTTGTACCCGAGCAGGTTGACGGGCGTGGAGTTGTCCACGTTCGCCGTGGGCTTCTGCCAGCGCACGAGGACGGTGTTCTCGGTCGGGTTGGTCACGCCGAGCAGCGTCGGCGGCTGGCTGACGGTCGAGGCGGGCTCGATCAGCAGGAAGTTCGAGAACGCCGCGCGCTCGCCCGCGGCGTTGACGTAGCGCACGGCGTAGCGCAGGCGCACGGGCTCCGTGAGCGTGAGCGTGTCCGTGTAGGTGAGCGTCTCCGCGGCGCCGCGAATCTCGTTGTACGAGACGGAGCCGATGAGCGTGGCGCGCGAGGCGAACTGCTCCTCCGTGAGCGGCAGGGGATCGTCCGGGCGCTCGGCGACGCGATAGACGTCCACGCGGCGGATGCTCTGCACGCTCGCGTCGGGCGCGTTGCGGCGCGGCGCGGGCCAGCTCAGGATGACCTCGTTGCCGCGCTGCGCGCCCGACAAAAGCTCCGTGCGCTGCGGCACGAACTCGGTCGGCGGGATCGGCGGTCGGCGTTTGCCGCAGGAGAGCAGGCAGCAGGCGGCAGGCAGGAGGCAGACGAAGAGCGTCAGTCGGACGAAAGAGACCCGCCGCGCGCGCCGTGCCGGTGCGGGCGCGCGTGAATATCTGACGGCGGCGCAGTCCGGTCCAGACTGCCTGCTGCCTGCTGCCTGCTGCCTGCTTTTCTTCACAGGATGTAGCGGCTGAGGTCTTGATCTTTGACCACGTCCTGGAGGACGCGGTTGACGTATGCGGCGTCAACGACTTGACGCTTCGGCTCAATGTCGGGTCCCTCGAAGCTGATCTCGTCCAAGACCTTCTCCATGATGGTGTGCAGGCGGCGCGCGCCGATGTTCTCGGTCGTCTCGTTGACGCGCCCGGCGAACTCGGCGACGGCGCTGATCGCGTCGTCGGTGAATTCCAGCTCGACGCCTTCGGTCTCCAAGAGCGCGCGGTACTGCTTGATGAGCGAGTTCTTCGGCTCGGTCAGGATGCGCTTGAAGTCCTCGATGGTCAGAGACTCAAGCTCGACGCGGATGGGGAAGCGACCTTGCAGCTCCGGGATCAGATCGGAAGGCTTCGAGACGTGGAACGCGCCCGCGGCGATGAAGAGGATGTGGTCGGTGCGGATCATCCCGTAGCGCGTATTCACCGTCGTGCCCTCGACAATGGGCAGGATGTCGCGCTGCACGCCCTCGCGCGAGACGTCGGGACCGCCGCCGCCCGCCTCGCGCCCGGCGATCTTGTCGATCTCGTCGAGGAAGATGATCCCGGCCGACTCGACGCGCTCGATCGCCGCGCGCGCGACCGTGTCCATGTCGATCAGACGCTCTTCTTCCTCCTGGAGCAGGTACTCCATCGCTTCGGAGACGAGCATGCGGCGGCGCTTGGTCTTGCCCTGGAAGAGCGAGCCGAGCATGTCCTTCATGTTGATGCCCATCTCCTCGACGCCCTGCGGTCCGGCCACCTCGATGGTCGGGAAGCTGCGGTCGTGCACCTCCATCTCGACGAGGCGGTTGTCTAACTTCCCGGCGCGCAACTGCTCGCGCAGCTTCTCGCGCGTGCGCTGGAACTGATCGTCGCGCGAGGCGGGCGGCTCGGAGGGCGTCGTTGAAGATTCGACCTCCTCGGCGTCGAAGTTGAAGTAGCTCGAAGACTGTCGCGGCGGCAGGAGGAGGTCGAGTATGCGCTCTTCGGCGTTGAGTTCGGCCTTCTCGGAGACCTCCTCGATCTTTTCGGCGCGCACCATCTCGACGGCGATCTCGGAGAGGTCTCGGATCATGCTCTCCACGTCGCGCCCGACGTAGCCGACCTCCGTGAACTTCGACGCCTCGACCTTGAGGAAGGGCGAGTTCGACATGCGCGCCAGCCGCCGCGCGATCTCGGTCTTGCCGACGCCGGTCGAGCCGATCATGATGATGTTTTTGGGCATCACGTCGGCAGCCATGTCGGGCTGGAGCTTCTGCCGGCGCACGCGGTTTCTGAGCGCGATCGCGACGGCGCGCTTCGCCGCGTGCTGCCCGACCACGTGCTTGTCGAGCTCGGCGACGATCTGCCGCGGCGTCATCTCGTCGAGCCGCGCCTCCTCGTCGACCTCGCCTTGGAGATAAATAACCATAGAGCAGGGG
>JAIVGV010000304.1 GCA_020201365.1 Acidobacteriota bacterium | reverse complement strand
GCGCTGGGCTCCGGGCACGATCTACTAAACCGCGCGCGCGATTAGATCACGCGCCCCGACCTACGTGGCTCGCGCCGCCCGCCCCGTCGAGCGGCGCGAGCCACGTTTGATTTCGGCGGCGCGTCGAGACGCGCCGCGCCGCGCGAGGTTCGACGCCCGGACGCGGCAGGCGTCCGCGCTTGCATTCGCCCGCGCGCGTCGGCAGAATGTGCCGCGCGCTCGTCGTCAAACTTTTCCAGACCATTTCAGCAGACCCGATCTCGAACCTTTCCGCCGGACGGAGGCGACGTTTGCCGGATGCGATCCTTTAAACTCTCCCTAGCGCTCTGCTGCGCGCTCGCCGCGCTCGCCGCCGCCTGCGCGCGCAACACGAACACGACCAACGCGGGCGCGCCGGCTTCCAACTCCGCGACCAGCCAGACGACCACGACGACCACGCAGACGACGACCGTCACGAACTCCACTAACCAGTCGCCCGCGCAAGCCGCCCCTTCTTCGTCGCCGTCGAACGCTTCGGGCGCGCCGCCGTCGGGCGCGAAGAAGTTGGAGGCGTGCGAGCTGCTCACGTCGGACGACATCAAGGCGGTGCAGGGCGAGGAGGTGCGCGAGTCGAAGCCGAGCCAGAGCGCCGAGGGCGTGCTCTCCGCCTCGCAGTGCTTCTTCACGACGGCGACCTTCAACAAGTCCGTCAGCCTCCAGGTGACGCGCGCCGCCGACGCGCAGGCGATGCGCCGCCGGTGGGACACGATGTTCGCGCGCGCCAAGGAAGAGGGCGGCAAGGACGAGCGCGAGAAGCGCGACAAGGATCGCGATAAAGATGGCGACAAGAACAAGAACGCTCAGAGCGGCGCGCGCGGCGGCGGGGAGGAGGAGGAAGGGGGCACGCCGCCCGTGCCGGTCAAGGGCGTCGGCGAAGAGGCTTTCTGGGCGCAGAGCCGCTTCAGCGGCATCCTCTACGCCTTGAAGGGCGACTCGTTCGTCCGCGTCAGCATCGGCGGGGCGGACAAGCCCGAAGAGCGGCTCCGCAAGTCGAAGCTCCTCGCGCAGAAGGCGCTCGCGAGACTGTGACGCTCGCGGCGCGCGCGTTGCCCTCCGCTTGTGAGTTAGGAAAGTTGAGGTTCACCGCAGAGGCGCGGAGATCACGCGGAGTCTACGCAGAGAAATCTGATCTGAGCTTCGAATCTGGGATCATCTCTTCTCCGCGTGATCTCTGTGCAACCTCCGCGCCTCTGCGGTGAGTGCCTTGCCTTTACCCTTCAATTAAAAGTTGAACGCGCAACCCGCGTCATAAACTTCGATGGCAAAAAAACAGCCCGCCAGAAAACCCGCCCCCACCAAGAGCGCGCCGCGTCGCTCCGTCGCGCCGTTCGTCGTCATCGGCGTCGTGCTCGTCGTCGCCGTCCTCGCCGCAGTCCTCTACTTCCGCCACGCGCGCCAGCCGGGCGAGGTCGCCTCGGGCTTACCGGGCGCGCAGCCGCCGCACGCCACGGGGTCGGAACGCGCGCCCGTCACGCTCGAAGAGTTCGGCGACTTCCAGTGCCCGCCGTGCGGGCAGATGTACCCGGAGGTCGAGAAGATCAGGCAGGACTACGGCGGCGACTTGCGCTTCGTCTTCCGCGAGTACCCGCTCGTGCGCGTCCACCCGCACGCGCTCTTCGCGGCGCACGCGGCGGAAGCCGCCGGACTTCAGGGCAAGTTCTGGGAGATGCAGCGCGCGCTCTTCGAGAACCAGAAGACGTGGTCGCCCGCGCAAGACCCGACCCAGATGTTCGAGGACTACGCGCGCCGCGCCGGGCTCGACGTGGAACGCTACCGGAAAGACCTGGGCGGCGCGGAGACCGACGCGCGCGTCGTCGCCGACCGCGACCGCGCGCAGTCCGTCGGCGTGGAGAGCACGCCGACCTTCTTCATCAACGGTCGCAAGGTGCCCGTCGCCGCGGACATGGCGAAGGAGCTGCGCGACGAGATCAACCGCGCGCTCGGCAGGTGACGCGACCGCTCCGCCCTTTCCACCCGCCCGCGCCGTACGTGCGCGACCGAATAGCGCCGAACTAATTTCTCTCACCGCGAACAGCCCCCACCGCAGTAAGCCCTCCGACCGCGTGCCGCCCCCTCGGACGCGCGCGCCGTTCTTTCGTCTCCTAATTTTTCATCGCGCACGTCTCAGGCGGTCGCCCCGGCGCGCCCCGGCGGTGTGGCGGTTTGGAGTCGGGCGCACAAACGCCACACGGCGGCGGCGCGTCGGGTCGGCGCGCGGCGCGTTAAAGCGCGGCAAAAGGCGTGCGACGGGTGCGGCGCGGCGCGGCACGCGCGTTGCGGTTGAAGCGCGGCGCGGGAGACCTGAGGAAAAGATCGAAGGAGGCGTTCTTCCGTGTGATCCTTCGTCGCCCCGAAAGTTTTTCGCGAGCACAGAATCAATCTCGTTTAACTTGAAGGAGAGAAGAAGCAGCATGAAGAACAGAAGTCCAACAGTTCGATGGGCATGAAGCGACATCGTCGCCATCACCGCCGCCATCACCGCCGCCACCGCAAGGCTCGCGGCATGAAGACGGGCAACAAGAACACCAACTCGTAAGTCGGGCTTGAGGAGACAGCGAGGCTTCGCCGCCTCGTCAAGAGACGGCGTTGAGCCGCACGGTCTTCCCGAAGAACGGCACCAGAGGGACGGGAGCGACTGTGCAGCGAAAAGGCGCGGGCGGGATTCAGCAGGCGTCCGCCCGCGCCCTTTTCTCGGCGAGGGGCGCGGTGGCTTCGGGTGACGCGAGCCACGCGCCCCTTACTCTTTTTATGAGCGGCTAAGCGCGGGCGCGCGGTGCCCGCGTCGGAAGGTGTGAGGGTTCTATGCCGGAAGTGCGAGCCGCCAAGCACGGCGCGGCGGGCGGGTGGGTGCGGCAGCCGCCGCGCCTCGTCGCCGCGGCTTGCGCGGCGTGCCTCGTCGCGGCGCTCGCCCTCGCCTTCGTCGCCCTGCGCCGCCCCGCGCCCGCCGTCGTCGAGACGGTGACTACGGGTCTCGACTCGCAGCCCGCCGCGCGGGGCGAGCCCGTCGTCAAGACGCCGCAGCTCCCCGCGCGCGACGAGGACGTGGAGCGCGCGGGCGACAAGATCGCGGAGGCGACCGTCTACGTCTCGCGCCGACAGAAGACGGCGGCGCTGCGCGCCTTAAACGAAGCGCACACCTCCGCCCGCCGCGCCTACGAGCGCCGCTCCCAGCAGCACGACCCCGCCGCCGACAAACTGCGCGCGTCCTTACGCGAACTCGAACTCGCCGAACTCGCCGTCGAGCGCTCCGCCCCCGACGCCAAGCAGAAGCTGCTCACACTCAACCAGCACCTGGACGTGATAGATCAGTGAGAGCAAGTAGGAAGTAGGAAGGCGGAAGGCGGAAGGCGGAAGGCGGAAAACATGATCATTCGAGCGGAGTGATCACGGGTTCATCCTTCCGCCTTCCTACTTCCTACTTAGATTCATTCCCCCTCCAGCTTGATCTGAAACCGCTCCGCCATGCGGTAGAGCGTGCGGCGGTCTATGCGCAGAATCTCCGCGGCGCGCGTGCGGTTGCCGCCCGCGGCTTCGAGGACGTGGAGCAGGTAGCGCCGCTCGAGCTCGTCGAGCGACGGCAAATCTTCGTAGAGCGCGGCGAGCGGGGCTCGCGCCGCCGCCTCGCGCACCGACTCGGCGCGCAGCTTCGCGGGCAAGTCTTCGGGCGCCACTTCGGCGCCGCGCGCGCGCAGCGCCGCGTACTCGACCGCGGACTCCAACTCGCGCACGTTGCCGTTCCACTCGTAAGCCGCGAGCAGCGCGAGCGCGTCGCCGCTGAAGCGTAGATGCGGCGCGCGCCCGGCGTTCGTCGCGGCGCGGCGCAGGAAGCGGTCGGCGAGCAGCGGGATGTCGCTGCGCCGCTCGCGCAAGGGGGGCACGCGAAGCGTCACCACGCTCAGGCGGTAGAAGAGGTCTTCGCGGAAGCGACCCGCCTTCACTTCGCGTTCGAGATCGCGGTTCGTCGCGGCGACGACGCGCGCGTCCACGTGCACCGCCTTCGTCGCGCCGACGCGGCGAATCTCTCCTTCCTGTAGCGCGCGCAGCAGCTTCACCTGCATCGCCGGGCTCGTCTCGCCGATCTCGTCGAGGAAGAGCGTCCCGCCCTCGGCTTCCTCCCACAGCCCTTTGCGATCACGCTCCGCCCCGGTGAACGCGCCGCGGAGGTGTCCGAACAGCTCGGCTTCTAAGAGCGACTCGGTGAGCGCGCCGCAGTTGACGGGGACGAACGGCTTTTCCGCGCGCGGGCTGTGCTTGTGGATCGAGCGCGCGACTAATTCTTTGCCCGTGCCCGACTCGCCGACGACGAGCACGGTCGAGCGCGACGGCGCGACGCGCGCGATCTCTTTGTAGAGCTCGATCATCACGGGCGAGCGCCCGACGAGCCCCGCCTCCTCGTTGCGCGCCGACAACGCCTCCGCGCTCGATTCGGCGCGCTCCGCCGCGTCGTCAGCCTTGCCGCGCGAGAGCGCGCGCCGCGCCGCCGCCACGACTTCCTCGACCTTAAAAGGCTTCGAGATGAAATCCCACGCGCCCTCGCGCGAAGCCTCGACCGCCGCGTCGAGCGTGCCGAAGCCGGTGACGAGGATGACGGGCGCCCGCCCGCGCATCTCCCGGAGGATGTCGAGCCCCGTCTGCGCGGCTTCGAGGTTGATGTCGCTCACGACCAAGTCGAACGTCTCGCGCGCGGCGAGCGAGAGCGCGGCTTGAGGTGCCAGCGCGCTCGCGGTCTCCCACCCCTGCGCCGCGAAAATCTCGCCGAGCAGCGCGCACGACGCCGCGTCGTCGTCAATCACGAGAATCTTCTTCGTCAAAACTTCCCCGCCCCTTCAATCGCCCGCGACCGCTTCCGTTTCGACCGCCTCGCCCTTCTTCGCTTCCGCCTCGCGCGCGGCGGCGGCGGGGAAGACGAGGCGGAAGCGCGCGCCGCGACCCTGCGCGGTCTCGACCTCGATCTGCCCGCCGTGATCGCCGACGACTTGGCTGACGACGACGAGGCCGAGACCCGTGCCGCGCCCGCGCGCCTTCGTCGTGTAGAGCGGATCGAAGATGCGCGCGCGCACCTCCTCCGTCATCCCGCAGCCCGTGTCGGCGAAGTCAACGACGACCCGCGCGTCCGACGCGCGCGCCGCCGCGCCCGCCGCGATCTCCGCGACACCCGCCGCGACCGGGCGCGCCGCGATCTTCAAGGAGCCCGCTTCGATCTTCGTCGCGCGCCCGCCGTCGCCGTCCGATCCGTCGGCGACGCCCGCCGCGACCGCGCCGTCCGCTTCGCCGCGTCCGCGCGCGAAGGTCGTGACGCGCAGAGTGCCGCCTTCCGGCATCGCGTCGAGCGCGTTGTTGATGAGGTTGATGAAGACCTGCTGCAAGCGATCCGCGTCGCCGGGCACGGCGGGCAAATCTTCCGCGAGCGTGGCTTCGAGGCTGACCCCTTTGGCGTCGAGCGTCGGCAGCGTCGCGTCGAACGTGCGGCGCAGCAGCGCGTTCAGGTCGAGCGGCTCAAGGTCGAGGGCTTCGGGGCGCGTGCGGTCGAGCATCCGGCGCACGATCCGCTCGATGCGCTCGATCTGCCCGCTGATGGTTTCGAGCTTCTGGCGCGCGGCGGCGGTGTCGGTGCTCGCGCCCGCGAGCAGCAGCAGTTGGACGTGACCGCTGATCAGGTTCAAAGGCGTCCCGACCTCGTGCGCGAACTGCGCGGCGGTCTGACCGGCGGCGGCGAGGCGTTCGAGCTCTGTGAGGCGGCGCGCGGTGCGCCACAGCTCCAGGTTCGCGTCTTCGAGCTGCACGTTGCGCTCGGCGAGTTCCGAAGTCGCCTCGTTGACGCGCTCTTGCAGCAGCTCCTTCTGCCGCTCGCGCTCCGCCGTCATCTCGCGCAGCCGCGCGATGAGGCTGTTGTACTCGCGCGCGAGGATGCCGATCTCGTCCTGCTTCGCTTCCGGCGCTCGCGCTTCGAGGTCGCCCGCGCGCGCGCGCGTCATCGCCGCGAGGAGTCGTTCGACCGGGTGATAGACGGTCTGCCGGAAGAGCAGGGAGAAGCCGAGCGTGATGAGTGCGAGCGCGGCGAGACCGAGCCAGATGGCGCTGCGCCCGTACTCCCAGGCGATGGTCGGCGCGCCGTCCAAGCGCTCGACGATCTCGACCGCGCCGCTCACGCGCCCGCCGTCCGTGACGGGCGAGAAGACGCGGTAGCGCGAGCGCTTCGCGTCGAGCCGCGTCGTCACGCTCTTCGACGGCAGACCGCTCCTGAGCGCCGCCTTCGTCTCTTCGGGAATCTCCTCGGCGGGCTCGCTGCCCGAAGACGCCGCCACCTCTTTGAAGACTCCGCCCACGCGCTCCCACACGCGCACCGTCACGGCGTCGGGTCGCGCGCCGTGGACGAGCGCGGCGGCGCGCGCGAGCGCTTCGGGGTCGCGCGGCGCGGGCATCTGGCTGATGTGCGCCGCGAGGTTGTCCGCCTGCAGAGTGGCGAGCGCCTTCTGCTCCTCCTGCACGCGCTCGGCGACGCGCACGCTCACCAGCGCCAGCACCACGCCGAGCACGGCGAGCGTGATGGCGGAGGCGACGAGCGTCGTCTTCGTGTGGAGCTTCAGCGGTCGCATACGAGCTGACGAAAGCTGACGGCAGGCGGGCGTCTTCGCGGACAAGTATAACTTGGAGGCGGGCTGTTTGTAATTCAGCGAGCGGGGCGCTCCCTCTTCGATCTCTGGTAACTGCGCAGGCACCGGTTACACCACACCTGGAGACCGTTCCAGCGCGACTCGTTCCGGCTGAAATCCGCGACGGGGCGAAACGCCTTGCAGCGACGACACCAAGCCGTCCCTTCCGGACCGATCTTGCGGTTCCTCGCCTGACCGCCCGCGTAACGGTGCGGCAGGTTGCAGTGGCGGTGCGAGAAGGCGATGTTGTCGAGCGACCAGAACAATTCGACGCTGACGCCTTCCCACGGCTGCTTGTGTTCGATGCTTAGTTCGTCCGCCCTCGCGATAACCTTCGAGCATTTGAAACACACATTCTCGTCGTGCTTCTGAAGGAGGTTGAAGAGGATGATCTTACGCAGACGACCGGAGGCAGTACCGTGAGGCATTCCCAGAAACGCGCTCTTGCGAGCACTGCTTGTCCGCTTCTGTGTGGGCATAACGCGTGAGTCGAAGGAAGAAAATAGCGCTAGCGGGGCTCGAACCCGCGGTCTCCGCCTTGAGAGGGCGGCGTGTTAACCAACTACACCATAGCGCCAAAGAACGCGTCAATTATAAGAACGCCGCGCGGCGTTGGCAAGCGAGTGCGCCGCGTTTAGGAGGCGTGCCGACGTGGTGTTATACTGCGTCGCGACGGCGTCCAAGCGCGACCCTTCCCGCCTCCGAAGCGACGCACGTTCGTTTAAGTCCCCATGCTCGTAAACCCATTTCCCGGAAGCTCGACGCACTCATGCAGAACCTGATCCTAGACGACGCGCGCCCGAAGTCTGCCCCCAGCCCCGCGGCGGACTTCAAACTCGGCATCGAAGGCTTCACCTACGCAGACCTCTACAAACCTTCGCGGCTGCGCGCGCTGACCCGAGCGTTCTACGGCGAACTCGGTCGCGCGGACGCGCCTTTGCGCGACTCGCTCGTCGAGTACACGCGCGCGCGCGGCGCGAATTTGAAGGGCACGAAAGCCGAGGCGGACTTGCTCATCGCGGCTTCGGCGCACCTGTCGCGCTTCCTCGCGCGGCTCTTCGGCGTGGAGCGGGAGCGCGAGGCGCACGCCGAGTCCGTCCGCGCGCAGGACGCGATCTTCGAGTTTAAGACCTTCGTCACCCGGCGCGCGACGAAGCGCGTCCCCGCGGAGAAGGCTTTGACGTTCGACGCGGACGAGGTTAACGCCGCGCTCGACGCGCTGCGCCGCGCCGCGTTCGCCGACACGCTCGACGCGGACGACGAGCTGGGTGTGGCGCGCATGACGGCGCGGCTGCTGGCATGGGAAAAAGCCGTTGAGAAGAAGGTCGCGGACAGCGGCGCGGGCGTGGGAGACGATGCCGCGCGCGAGATCGCGGAGGCGCACGGGCGCGTCGCGCGCACGACGGACGCGCGGCTCGCGGTCGTGAAGTTCGCCGACGCCGCCGCGCAGGAGGGCGCGGCTCGCGTCGCGGCGACTGATGATGACGTTCACGGCGACGCGCGTTTCGTGCGCGGCGCGCTGCGTTTAGTCGAGACGTGGGCGTCGGTGCACGCGACGCGACCCGAAGCGCGCGGGCGCGTCAAGGCTTGGGTGAGTTTCCGCGCGCCGCACCCGCTCGATTACGAGCATCTGGTTCAGCTTGAAAGACCGAACGCCGACTTGCCGGAGCAGATGCGCGGGCTCGATAAGAATTTGCGCCGCCGCGCCGGCTTCAGCCTGACGGACGCGCGCGCGACGCGGCGCGAGGTCTTGGACGAAGTTAACTACTGCCTGTACTGCCACGAGCGCGACAAGGATTCGTGCTCGAAGGGCTTGCACGAGAAGGACGGCGCGTACAAGCGCAACCCGCTCGGCATCGTCTTGGAAGGCTGCCCGCTCGATGAGAAGATCTCCGAGATGCACGTCATGCAGACGCGCGGCGATTCCATCGCGGCGCTCGCGCTCGTCGTCGTTGACAACCCGATGTGCCCCGGCACGGGTCACCGCATCTGCAACGACTGCATGAAGTCCTGCATCTTCCAGAAGCAAGACCCCGTCAACATCCCGCAGGCGGAGACCGGCGTCTTGACGGACGTGCTCGCGCTGCCCTACGGCTTCGAGATTTACTCACTGCTCACGCGCTGGAATCCTCTGAACGCGAAGCGCCCTTACGCGCTTGGCTACAACGGGCGCAACGTGCTCGTCGTGGGCTTAGGACCCGCGGGCTACACGCTCGCGCACTACCTTCTCAACGAGGGCTTCGGCGTCGTCGGCGTTGACGGCTTGAAGATCGAGCCTTTGGACGACGGCTTGACAGGCGACGGCGGGCGCAGCCTCCCGCGCCCGGTCAAGGACGTGCGCGGGATCGAAACGTCGCTCGAACGGCGCGTGCTCGCGGGCTTCGGCGGCGTCTCGGAGTACGGCATCACGGTGCGCTGGGACAAGAATTTCCTGACGCTCGTGCACCTGACGCTCGCGCGCCGCGCGTCGTTTCGCTTCTACGGCGGCGTGCGCTTCGGCGGGACGCTCACGATTGAAGACGCTTGGGCGCTCGGCTTCGATCACATCGCCATCGCGTCGGGCGCGGGCAAGCCGACGATCATCCAGATGAAGAACAACCTGGTGCGCGGCATACGCAAGGCTTCGGACTTTCTGATGGCGCTCCAACTCACCGGCGCGTTCAAGCGCGACGCGATGGCGAACCTGCAGGTGCGCCTGCCCGCGGTCGTCATCGGCGGCGGCTTGACGGCGATTGACACGGCGACGGAGCTGTTCGCCTACTACCCCGTCCAGTGCGAGAAGATTCTCGCGCGCCACGAGCAGCTCGCAGAGGAGTTCGGCGAGGAGGAAATTTTCAAACGCTACGACGCCGAAGAGCGCGCCGTCTATGAGGAGTTCCTCGCGCACGGTCGCGCCATTCGAGAAGAACGCGAGCGCGCGCAGGCTGCGAATGAAGAACCGAACTTCGTGCCGCTCGTCCGTTCGTGGGGCGGCGTCTCGATCGTCTATCGCAAGCGACTGCAGGATTCGCCCGCGTACCGACTGAACCACGAAGAAGTTGTGAAGTCGCTCGAAGAGGGCATCTCTTACGTCGAGAACATGAACCCGTCCGAAGCCATCGCGGACGAGCACGGCGCGGTCGCGGCGGTCGTCTTCGAGCGCATGCGCCTGGACGCGGAGTCGAAGAAGTGGAAGGCTTCGGGCGAGATGGTGCGCCTCCCGGCGCGCACGGTCTGCGTCGCGGCGGGGACGAGCCCGAACACGATCTACGAGCGCGAGCGACCGGGGACGTTCGCGCTCGACGAGTGGAAGGAGTTCTTCGCGCCGCACAAGCTCGAAGGCGAGGACGGCGCGCGCAAACTCGTTCCGGCGGCGAAGGGCGAGCGCGCCTTCTTCACTTCCTACGAGAAGGACGGCAGGTTCATCACCTACTACGGCGACAACCACCCGGTCTATGCGGGCAACGTCGTCAAGGCGATGGCGTCGGCGAAGTTCGGCTACGAGCACGTCGCGGCGCTGTTCGCCGACGAAATCGCCGCGATCGAGGCAGGAGAAGGGGGGCAGGGGGCGGGGGTCGGTGCAGGCGCGGCTCGCGAGTCTGCGATCCGTAAGCCAGTCGCTACTGAGGAGGATTTCGCGCGGCTCACAGAGAAGTTGGACGACGAGCTCGTCCCGCGCGTCGTCAGAGTCGATCGGCTGACGCCGACGATCGTCGAGGTCGTCGTGCGCGCGCCGCGCCAGTCGCGCAAGTTCGAGCCGGGTCAGTTCTACCGCCTGCAGAATTACGAGACGGATTCGGCGGTCGTCGCCGACACGAAGCTGATGATGGAGGGCATCGCGCTGACGGGCGCGTGGGTCGATAAAGAGGCAGGACTTCTGAGCCTGATCGTGTTGGAGATGGGCGTCTCGTCGCGGCTGTGCGCGACCTTGAAGCCGGGGCAGCGCGTCGTCGTGATGGGCCCGACGGGCACGCCGACGGAGATTCCGCAAGGCGAGACGGTGCTGCTCGCGGGCGGCGGTTTGGGTAACGCCGTGCTCTTCTCCATCGCCGACGCGTTAAAGCGGAACGGCTGCCGCGTGCTCTACTTCGCGGGCTACAAGAAGGGCGAGGATCTGTTTAAGCGCGAGGAGGTCGAGGCGGCGACCGATCAGGTCATCTGGTCAACCGACACGGGCGACGAGATCGAGCCGCGGCGACCGCAGGACGCGCACTTCCGCGGCAACATCGTGCAGTGCATCAAGGCTTACGCCGAAGGAAAGTTCGGCGCGCCCCTGTTCGATCTGCGCGAGGTGTCGCGCGTCATCGCCATCGGCTCGGATCGCATGATGGCGGCGGTCAAGCAGGCGCGCCGCGAGGCGCTCGCGCCTTATTTGAAAGCGGATCACGTCGGCGTCGGCTCGATCAACAGCCCGATGCAGTGCATGATGAAGGAGGTCTGCGCGCAGTGCCTGCAGCGGCACGTTGACCCGGAGACCGGCGCCGAAAGTTTCGTCTTCTCCTGCTTCAACCAGGATCAGCTCCTCGACCGCGTTGACTTCCAGAACCTGAACGCGCGGCTGCGCGCCAACACCGTGCAGGAGAAGCAGGCGAACCTCTGGCTCGACAAGCTGTTCAAAGAGTCGTCAGGCGCGACACAGTAAAACGAAGCTCAGCGGAGCGAGAGGGCGGGCGCATCTGGAAAGCGCCCGCCTTTTTCTTAGTGCGCGCCCCGCCGCCTCCCGTGCTTGAAGTAGAAGTAAACGGGCAAGCCGAGCGCGATAAGCAGCAGCCCGACCGCCGACTCGACGGGGCTCGTGAGGATCGTGTTGACGACGAGCCACGCGGCGACGAGGACGAAGAGGAGCGGGACGACGGGGTAGCCGAGCGTGCGGTAAGGTCTTTCCGCGTCCGGCATCTTGCGGCGCAGGACGAAGACGCTCGTCGCCGTGACGCCGAAGAAGAGCCAGAGCGCGAAGATCGTGTAGGTGCTGATCTGATCGAACGTGCCCGACAGAGCCAGCACGCTCGCCCACGCGCCCTGAAAGATGATCGCGCGCGCGGGCACGCGGGATCGTTCGCTCACGTCGCCGAGCGGTTTGAAAAACAGTCCGTCGCGCGCCATCGCGTAGGGGATGCGCGAGAGCGCGAGGATGGCGCCGTTTAAAGCGCCGACGGTCGAGACGATGAAGGCGACGGCGACGAAGCCCGCGCCGACGGGACCCAAAAAGGTGAGCGCCGCCTTAGCCGCGACGGGCGGCGCGTCCGGGTGCGCGGTCGAGTTCGCGGTCAAGACCTCTCCGAACGGCAGCGCGTAGAAGTAAGAGAGGTTCGTGAGCAGATAGACCGCGAGCACGACGAGCATCCCCGCGATGAGCCCGCGCGGCACGTTGCGCTGCGGGCGCTCGACCTCGCCCGCGACCAGCGGGAGACAGTACCAGCCGTTGTAAGCCCACAGCGCCGCGAGCATCGCCGCGCCGAACGACTGCGCGCCACTCCACCGCGGTGTGCCCGCGGGCGTTGACAAATTCGACCAGCCCGCGCCGCGCGAGAGTAGGAAAGCGCCGAAGACGATCACGGCGATGCCTAAGACCTTCGCGCCCGTCAGCGCGGACTGCACGCGCCCGCCTAGGCGGACGCCCACGCAGTTGATCGCGGAGAACAGGACTATCGCCGCGATGGCGACGACCTGCGTCATGCCGAGCTGCCAGTGAACCTCCTGACCGAAGAGGCGGAACGTGCGCTCGACCCACGCGCCGCCCAAGGGCACGAGCGCCGAGAGGAAGATGGCGAAGCCCGTGGCGATGGCGGCGATGCCGCCCGTCGCGGCGACGGCGACCTGCATCCAGCCGTAGAGGAACGCCGCGCCGTCGCCGTAAGCCTTCCCCAGATAGACGTACTCGCCGCCCGCGCGCGGGAACATCGCGCCAAGTTCCGCGTAGGTGAGCGCGCCCGCGAGCGACAAGAGCCCGGCGGCGAGCCACGCCAGGAGCACGAGCGCGGGCGTGCCCAGCTGCTGCGCCATCAGGGCGGACTTCAGGAACACGCCCGTCCCGATGACCGTGCCGACGACCACCGACACGCAGTCCGTCAGCGTCAGCGCGCGCTTGAGCGTCTGTTTGTGTTCAGTCATGTTTCGGACTCTTCCGAATCATCCCCGCCTTCGTCGCGCGCGTCTGACTGGTTCGCGCTCGGCTCGCCGGGCGTGCGCGGTCGCGTCTTCACGGGCGCGTCGTCGGGCTGCTCGAACATCGCGCGCTGCTCGTCGTTGAAGGTTCGATCTTCCCCGTCGGTCATCTCCGCTCCTTTGATCTACGTTTCTTCCTGCCTCCGCCGAATTCCCGACGATCACCCGCGCTCTTCTTGCGCGCGTTCGGCGGCGAGGCGGCGGTAGGCTTCGTCGCGCGTCAAGCCCAACTGTCGCGCGGCGCGCTTGAGGGCGGCGCGCTGGTCGAGCCCTTCGTCGCGTTCGAGCGCGGCGACGAGCGCGGCGACGCTCTGCCGCGTGATCTCTTCCTCGTCGCTCGTCGTGTCGGCGATCACCGTGCGATCAATGATTAAGACCATCTCGCCGCGCGCGGGCGTCGCGCCGGAGAACTTCTCGATCAAGTCTGAGAGACGACCGCGCGCGATCTCTTCGTGGAGCTTCGTCAGCTCGCGCGCGACCGCAGCCTCGCGCTCGCCTAGAACCTCCCGCGCGTCGCGCAAGGTCTCCGCGATGCGGTGCGGCGCTTCGTAGAAGACGAGCGTGCCGGCGAGCGCGCGGAAAGTCGTGAGCTTGGCGCGGCGCGCGGCGGCGCGCGCGGGGAGGAAGCCGCCGAAGTAGAACTCGTCCGTCGGCAGCCCCGACGCGGTGAGCGCGGCGACGAAGGCGGTCGCGCCGGGGACGGGGACGACGCGCGCGCCGCGCGCGACCGCCGCGCGCACGAGGCGGAAGCCGGGATCGGAGACGGCGGGCGTGCCCGCGTCCGTCACGAGCGCGACGTTTGCGCCGTCGCCGATCCGCGCGGCGAGTTCTTCGGCGCGCTCGCGCTCGTTGTGCTCGTGGTAGCTGAGGGTCTTAGTCTTGATGCCGTAGTGGTCGAGGAGCTTGCGCGTGTGGCGCGTGTCCTCGCAGGCGACCGTGTCGACTTCCGAGAGCACGCGCAGCGCGCGGCG